>NZ_JBHMIP010000012.1:0-176175 GCF_048060245.1 Micromonospora sp. LOL_014 | reverse complement strand
CCGCAGACACAGCGTCGAAGGGCCGGACCCCGTACCCCGGGGTCCGGCCCTTCGACGTATGGCCCGGCCACCCATGTCCAGCCGAGGATCGTCCCGGTCACATCAAGATCGTTCGCAGGGCGTCAACCACGCAATCCTGGTCGGCGTCGGTCAGGTCGGGATGGATCGGCAGGGACAGCTCCTCGGCGTAGTACGCCTCCGCTGTCGGGCATTGCCCCTGCCGGTAACCGAGGTCGGCGAACACCGGATGCCGGTAGACCGGCAGGTAGTTGACCTGGACACCGATGCCCGCCGCCCGCATCCGGTCGTAGACCTCGCGTCGGCGACCAGCGAGAACGCGTACCGGGTAGAGATGCCAGACCGGGTCGACCCACGGCCGCTGCTCGGGCAGCCGCAGACCCGGCAGATCGGCGAGCAGTTCGTGGTAGCGGGCCGCCAGCCGGGCCCGGTAGGCCTTGAACCGGGACAGCCGGGTCAGCTGGTTGAGCCCGAGCCCGCAGAGGACGTCGGAGAGCCGGTAGTTCAAACCGAAGCTGTGCACCTCCTGGTGCCAGCCGCCCTCGTCGCCGTACCGCAGCTGCTGCGGGTCGCGGACCATGCCGTGGTTGGCGAACCGGCGTACCCGGTCCAGCAGGTCCGGGTCGGTGCCGGTCACCGCGCCGCCCTCGCCGGTGGTGAGGTTCTTGGTCGGGAAGAACGAAAAGGTCGTCAGGTCGGCGAGCCCGCCGACCGGCGCCCCACGGTACGTCGACCCGATCGCGTGCGCCGCGTCGTCGAACAGCAGCGCCCCCGCGTCGGCGGCGACCTTGCGCAGCTGCCCGTACTCGGCGGGATGGCCGGCGTAGTCGACGGCGGTGACCACCCGGGTCCGCGAGGTCACCGCGGCCTGTACGGCGGCCGGATCCAGGTTGCCGGTCGCCTCCTCGACGTCGGCGAAGACCACCCGGGCACCGTGCAGCGCGGCGGTCGCGGCTGTCGCGACGAAGGTCAACGGCGTGGTGACCAGCTCGTCGCCGGGGCGCAGGCCGACGGCACCGTACGCGGTGTGCAACGCGGCGGTGCCGGAGCTGACGCTGACGCAGCCCACCCCGCCGAGGTAGCCGCCCAGCTCGCCCTCGAACCGGCGTACGGTCGGGCCGGCGGTCAGCCACTCGGTGCGTACGGCGGCGGCGACCGCTTCGGCGTCGGACTCGTCCAGACAGGGACGCCCGTAGGGAAGCATCGACATCACTCCATCACTGGTCGGTGAGTCACACCCGGCTGAGCGGGGACGGTCGCGGTCGGGCGTCGCCTGCTGGCTCGGGACGCGGGTCGGCGGAGTCCGTGTGGCGGGGTCCGCCCGGTCCCCGCCGACGGTCCGCACCTGGTCGGCGGCGAGCAGACCGGGGGGCGGCCCGGCGGGTCAGCAGCAGCCAGGACGACGCCGAGATGCCGGCGTACACGGCGACGCAGGCGACCGCCGCGCCCGCCGTACCCCACAGTTGGACGGCCAACAGGAACAGCGCCAGCGCCGCCGCGCTCCAGGCCAAACCGAACGCACCGACCGCGCCCATCCGGCCGGCACCGAGCAGCGCCCGGCTCGCCACCGCGTACGGCACGAACGCGACCTCGGCGACCAGCAGCACCACCAGCAGCGGCCCGGCGGCGGCGAACCCGGGGCCGAGCAGCGGGATGACCACCAGCCAGCCCAGCAGCCCGGTCACCGCGCCGACAGCGGTCACCACGCCGGCGGTCGCCGCGACCGTGCGGACCGGGCGCAACGGTCCGGACGCGACGGCCGCGTCCCGGTTGACGAGCTGGCCGATCGCGTTCGGCACCATCCTCGGCACCTGGCCGAGGGTGGACGCCACCGAGTAGACACCGACCGCCGCCGCCCCGGTGAGCGCGCCGAGTACGTAGCGGTCCAGCCGCAGCGCCAGGGCCAGCCCGAGGGTGAGACCGAGTGCGCGGCAGCCCCGGCCGAGCAGTCGGGACAGTTCGCGTCGGGTCGGGGTCTGGAAGCAGAGCAGCCCGGTGGCCCGCAGCGCGACGACCTGCGCGGTGGTCGCCGTCAGCATGCCGGCCCCCTGCCCGAGCAGCAGCGACCAGACGCTCGGTGCGACGGTGACCGCGACGAGCAGGCCGAGCCCGCCGCCGAGCGTGGTCGCCATCGCCCAGAGACTGCCGGACCGGAACAGACCGGCCGCGTACCAGCCGTCGGGTAACTGGGTGTGGGCGACGTACCCGCAGGTCAGCACCGACAGGGCGAGCAGGTAGCGGGGGTCGGCGAGCGCCGGGGCGATCAGCGGCGCGGACAGCGCCGACACCGCGACGGCGAGTACGGCGGCGCTGACCGTGGCCGCCACCGACCACCAGGTGTAGCTGGCGACCAGGTCGCGTCGCCGGGCGCCGCCGCCCACCACCGGATACGCCGAACGCAGTTGCGGTCCGGTGCCGAGGCCGGCGAGCAGCGGGACGATGCCGGCGGTGGACACGCCCAGCACCATCAGACCGCGACCGTGCGGGCCGAGCACGCTGGCGGCCAGCAGCGCCGCCACCATGTTGCTGCTCATCTGGACGGCGCTGGAGCCGGCCAGCAGAGCCAGGGTGGACCGCCGGTCGCGGGTCACCGCGCCTCGGCCCGCCACAGCGACCGCCACTGTGCCGCGGCGTGCCGGGTCTGGAACGGTGAGGTCGCGAAGCTCGCCCGGATCCGGTCCCGGTCGGCCGGGCCGGTCCGGGCGCTGCGCAGCACCGCCTCGGCCCACCGGTGCGCGCCGGCCGAAAGGTCGACGAGGGTGAGGCCGTCGACGTACCGGGACGCCTCGCGCAGGCAGGGCAGATCGGTGGCTACGACGGGTAGCCCGGCGGCGAGCGCTTCGAGCACCACGCCGGGCAACCCCTCCCAGTGGGAGGGCAGGACGAACACGTCGGCGGCGGCGAGCACCGGGGCGATCTCGTCCACTTCTCCGCCGAGGATCACCGTCGGGTCGTCCGGCACATCCGGGTGGGCCGACA
The DNA here is from genome assembly GCF_048060245.1 of Micromonospora sp. LOL_014. Lineage (NCBI taxonomy): Bacteria > Bacillati > Actinomycetota > Actinomycetes > Micromonosporales > Micromonosporaceae > Micromonospora > Micromonospora sp. LOL_014. Next base: position 173,178 of record NZ_JBHMIP010000012.1, on the reverse strand, counting down.
CCACGTCGTCGACCCCGCACGGCCCGACGATGAGCAGCCGGGTATCCGGCGGAGCCGTACCCGCCGGCCCTGCCGCGCCCGCTGGCGACGCCGTACCGCCTGGGGCGTCGGTCCGGGCCTGGACCGCACGGTGCACGTCAACCAGGAACGGCCGGTTCTTCTCCGGCGCGGACCGGCCGATGTAGCCGATGACCATGGCCTCGGGTGGGATGCCCCACCGGCGGCGGGCCGATTCCCGGTCGCCGCCGACGACCCGGGTCGCGTCGACGCTGTTGTAGAGGATTCGGCAGCCGGGCATGCCGACGTGACGGCCGGCGTACGCCATCGCCGCGTCGCTGACCGCGACGATGTCGGTGGCGACCACATGCAGCAGGCGGCGCAGGGCGGCGCGCAGCAGCCGGCGGGCGACCGTGTCGCGGCGGCCGTCCCCTTCGCTCCACATCCGGGCGATGCGCACCGGCACGCCCATCCCGGCGGCTACCGCCAGCACCACCGCGCTGAACAGGCTGATGTGCGACACGACGACGTCGGGCCGCCGCCGGCGCAGGCAGCGACGCAGTCGCAGCGGGAAGGTGAGGGCAGGACGCTGCGGGACCTGGACGACCGCCGCCCCGGCAGCCCGGAACTGTGGTGCCAGGCTGCCGGCCCGTCCGCCCATGGTGATGAACGTCTGGCGCACCTCGGTGGCCGGGACGGCCCGGCACATGTCGAGCGAGAGCGTCTCCGCGCCGCCGCGGTCCAGCGTGCCGATGACGTGGACGACGTGCACGGCTCTGCCGGCCGGGCGGTGCGATCCCGCCTGTGGTGGAGCTTCGGTTGGGATGGCAGTTGGGCGGGTCACACGTAGCTCCTCTGGGTGGCTCGGCCGGGCCCTCCGGCGCGACCTCCGGCGCGACCTCCGGTGCGCTCGACGGTCGCCTCGGCGACCGCCTGGTAGTAGGCGGTCCGCCGGGCGGTGAGCACATCGGCCGAGAAGTCCCGGGCCCGGGTGAGGTTGCGGGCGGACGCGGCGGCCATCAGCTCCGGGCGGTCCAGTAGCGCCGCGACGGCGCCGGCCCACCGGCCCGGGTCGTCCGGCGGGACCAGGAACCCGGGTGGCAGCAGCTCGGGAATGCCGCCGACAGGTGAACCGATCGCGGGCAGTGCCCGCGCCATCGCTTCGATCAGCGCCCGGGGCAGCCCTTCGGTGCGCGACGGCATGACGAACAGGTCGGCGGCGTCGAGTTGCCGGCGGACGGCGTCCCCGCCGGGCAGCGCGCCGGTCAGGACGACACGGTCGGCGACGCCGTACCGGCGGGCAAGGTCGGCCAGCTCGGCGCGGTGCCGTCCGTCGCCGACGTGGACCAGGCGGACCGCCCGGCCGTCGGCGGTCAGGGTGGCGAGTGCGGCGATGAGGGTGTCGATGCCCTTGTACCGCTGTTCGAGCGAGCCGACGGAGATCAGGGTGGCGGGCTGCCGGGTCGGTGCGACGGTCCCGGTCCGTCCGATGGTCCGGGCGGTGTCGACGTACGCGACCGGAGTGAGGTTGACATCGGACACCGCGACGCTCACCGCGCCCACCGAGGTCGGGTACCTGTCCTGCAGGAAACGGTCGGTGACGTAGGCGGCACCGACAGCGCGGCGGCACTGCCGGCGCAACCGGTCGACGTACAGCCGCCGCAGGACGGGCCGCAGGGGGTGGTCCACCACCCCGGGGGCGAACAGGTCGTACGGATCACCGACCACTTCCATCGCGTACGGCAGGCGACGGCGGTCCCGGGCGGTGGCCAGCAGCGTGCCGATCGGCGACGGCGCCCGCAGGATCACCGCGTCCTGCGAGCCGGCGGCATCGCGCACGGCCCGGCCAATCGCCTTCCGCTGGGCGAGGTAGCGGTACGGCCCGAGGTAGTACGGCACCGGCCAGACCTCGACGCCGGGGCCGTCGACCCGTTTCGCCTCAGCGGCCGGCTCGGCCGCGTCGCGTACCCGGGCGACGACCCGGACCTCGTCGAACGCCGCCAGGTACCCGCTCCAGAACTGGTGGTCCTGCCCGGTCTGAGCCCAGATCGCGCCGTCCGGGGTGCGGGCGAACCGCGCCTCGATGGTCACCACCACTCGCATCGTCCCTCCCCGGCATCCGTCGGAAATCCCCTGTTCAGCGCGATAGCTACACTTTCAGTCGATCATCCGTCTCGGGCCCAATCTCCGCCGTCTCGGACGCTGACGGCTCAGGTGGCCGGGCACGGTGGTAGCCGTACCGGCGCAGCAGCGGCGCGCACAGCCCAGTGAGGGTCCGGCGGGCGGCGGCCGGCAGTCCGGTGTGCCAGGCGTCGTCGATCCGCAACGCGAGACGGCCGGTGGTGAACCGCATCCGGTTGCCGGAGACGCTGTGTAGTTCGCCCAGCTCCACCTCTCCACCGGACAGATAGGACAGATCCAGCCCGGTCTGGGGCAGACCGGCGAGCCGGCTCAGCGTCCCGGCCGTACCCGGCGGGTCGGCGAGGAACTCCTCGTACCGCATCCGGTGCACCAGCCGCCCGGCGACCGCGCCGTGCCGCCGCCGGCCCAGCCGGCCCAGCAGGTCGTACGCGGCGTTGTGCCCGCTCCAGGTCAGCGCGCACCGGGGCGCCGGGAACCGGGGCACCGCGACGTCGGTGTCGGACTCCGGGTCGTGCACCCGGCGCATCCAGGAGTACGCCACTCCCCTCGGATCCCGCACCAGGTGCAGGATCCGCAGATCGGCCGGACCGGCCCAGCGCAGGCCGTACGCCAACGCGGTGTCCTTGGACGAGTCGACGACGACCCGGGCCCCGGTCACCGCCGCGGCGGCGGCGTAGATGCGTGCGTGGTAGTCGACGTACTCGATCAGCCGGGCCCGACGCCGCTCACCGAGCCGTGGGGCGGCGAGCAGCCCGACGTGCCGGGTCTGGCCGACGACGGCGCGCAGCCAGGTGATCCGGGCGAGGTCGACGTTGTCCCAGCCACCGAAGGCGTACTCGCCGATTTCGCTCCACAGCGGGCAGTCCCGGAACGCCGCACCGCACCCGCAGCGTCGGTTGTCCCGTACCCCGTTGTCCCAGACCTGCGCGACCTCGCCCAGCCCGCACACCCCGGGCAGCTCGTTGAGCACCCGCTCGACCAGGGTGCTGCCGCTGCGGCCGATCCCGCCGATGTAGAACAGCCGCATCACTGCCTGCCCCGGGAGGCGTACACGTAGTACGGGATCCACGGCCGGGGGTCGGCCGGTCGGGTGGTGATCGTGTACCCGGCGTCGCGCAGCAGCGCCTTGACCGGGGCGAAGGTGCGCATCCACGCGTCGGCCGGGCCCTCGGCCTTGAAGTCGTGGCAGGAGACGACGAGGTTGCCGACCACGTCGAGTACGTCGCGGGCCCCCTCCAGCACGCCAAGCTCGGCACCTTCGATGTTCATCTTGAGCAGGTCGACCCGGTCGACGCCGCAGGTCCGCAGGATCTCGTCCAGCTGGCGGCCGGTGACCTCGATCCCGCCGGTGCCCTCCTGGCTGATCCCGTTGCGGATGTGGCTGAGCGCGTCCTCGCCGATGCGGACCGGACCGGCCTCGCCGACCACCGCGCACTCCAGCAGCGTCACGTTGGACAGCCGGTTCAGCTGCACGGTCCGGCGCAGGCAGTGGAAGGTACGCGGGTGCGCCTCGATGCTGAGTACCCGACCCTGCTGACCGACGACCCGGGAGAACAACCGGACCTCGGTGCCGACGCCGGCGCCGATGTCGACGACGGTGTCACCGGAACGCGGGTGGTAGCCGTACAGGAAGGTGTCCCGCACGACCAGGTCCTCCCGCTCGGCGGACAGCCCGCCCAGCTCGGTGTTGACGACCGTCCCGCCCCGGTACCGGTGAATCCAGGTGTCCTCCTCGTACCGCACGACGCAGCGCGAGCGGGACCGCAGTGACAGCGCGATACCGCCGAGCCCGGCGATGATCCGGGGATCGACCCGGTCGTCGGCCACGTCGAGGATCCGGCGACGCAGGCTCACCGCCACGACGGCACCTGCCCTTCGATCCGGTCCGGCGCACCTGCACCTGGCGGTGTCGGGGCCTCGGTGCCGGCCGGCCGGCCGTGGTCGCGGTACCAGGTGAAGGTCCGCCCGACACCCTCTTCCAGCGCGACCGCCGGCTGGTAGCCGGTGAGCCGGCGCAGCCGACCCAGGTCCGGGCAGCGTCGGTGCACCGAGCCGGCGGGCGCCGGCTCGGGCCGCAGGCTGGCGTGGCTGCCGGCGGTACGCAGCACCAGTTTCGCCAGGTCGGCGATGTTGGTCTGCTCCGTGTCGTCGCCGATGTGCACGATCCGGCCGGCGGCGTCGGGGGTGGCCATCAGCCGGACCACCGCCTCGACGGCGTCGTCGGCGTAGCAGAAGGCGCGGTACTGGTCGGCGCCCGGCACCCGGAACGGGTCCTCGCCGCGTAGCGCCCGCAGCGACATCTCCGGTACCACGTGGTCGGTGCCCATCCGGGGCCCGTACACGTTGTGGAATCGACCCACCACGGCGTGTGCGCCGACCGCGCGGGACCCGTGCAGCACGGCCGCCTCGCCCAGCAGCTTGCTGGTGGCGTACGCGAAGCGGGGTGCCGTCACGTCGGCCACCATCGCCGGGACGTCCTCACCGGTCGGTACGGCGGCCACTGCGGCGTCGACCGCGCCGGCGTACACCTCGCTGGTGGAGCTGAAGAAGACCCGGTCGGCGGCGGCGATCCAGTCCATCAGGTGCAGCGCGACGAGCGTGTTGATCCGGACCACCCGGGCCGGGTCGGCCTCGACGTTGCGCACCCCGACCACGGCGGCCAGCAGGTAGACCTGGTCCCATTGCCGGGGCAGCGCCGCCCAGGTCGCGGCCCGGGTGAGGTCACCGGCGACCACCTCGACCGCCGGGTCGGCGCAGACCTGAGCGAGTTCGGCGTCATCGCGGCCCCGGGAGAAGTCGTCGACCACGGTGACCGCGTGGCCGTCGGCGACCAGCCGGCGTACCAGGTGCAGGCCGATGAACCCGGCACCGCCGAGGACCAGCGCGCGCATCACACCGGCTCCCTGGTCGGCCGGTAGCCCAGGCTCTCGTAGTGCACTCCGGCCGCCCGCACCGCTTCCTCGTCGAGGATCCGCCACGAGTCATAAACGAACCGGACGGCGGTGCCGGGCAACAGCGTACCCACCGGCAGCCCCCGGTAGTCGGGGTGGTCGTTGAGCACCAGGACCGCGTCGGCCTCGCTGAACGCCTTGTCGAGGCTGACCGGCTCGCCGCCGTGGGCCCGGATGACCTCGTCGGCGACCAGCGGGTCGTGGCCGAGCACCCGTAGCCCGGCCCGGCCGAACGCCGGCAGCATCGCCACGACCGCCGCGCCGCGCATGTCGTCGGTAGGCGGCCAGCCCTTGTACGCCCAGCCGAGGACGGCGAGGGTCGCGCCAGCGGTCGCGCCACGCAGTTGTCGCAGTCGCCGGACGACGGTCTCCGCCACCTGTACCGGCAGCTGCTCGTTGCGTCGCCGGGCCGCGGCGACGAGCAGTGGGGTGTGCGCCGGTGCAGAGGCGCCGAACAGATACGGGTCCTTGGACAGGCAACTTCCGCCGACGAAGCCGGGTCGGGCCAGGTCGGGTCGGGGGTAGTCGTGGTTGGCGGCCCGGATGACCTCCAACGGGTCCACCCCGTGCGCCCCGGCGAGCAGGGCGACCTCGTTGCCGTACGCGTAGATCAGGTCGGTGTGGCAGTTGTTGGCCAGCTTCACCAGCTCGGCGGTCTCCAGGCTGGAGACCGGGACGACCTGCCGGGCGAGCCGGCCGAACAGTGCCACCCCGGCGCGTCGGCTGTCGTCGTCGAGACCACCGACCACCTGGGGCAGTTCGGTGAGCTCGCGCAGCGCCTGCCCCTGGATGGTCCGTTCCGGTGCCATCACCAGCCGGGCCCGGCCCCAGGCGGCGGTCAACGCCGGCAGGACGACCCGCCGGCTGGTGCCGACCGGCACGGTGCTGCGCACCACGACCAGGGTCTGCGATCCGCAGCGCCGGGCGATCTCGGTTGCGGCGGCCGCGACGTTGGTCAGGTCCGGCTGCCGGGTGTCGTCGCGGACCGGAGTCGACACGCAGATGACGGCGGCGTCGAGGTCCGGCGGAAGCGCCGGGTGAACGAACAGGTTGCGGCCGAGGGTGTCCCGTAGCGCCTCGGCCAGGCCCGGCTCGTACAGATGGACCCGGCCGGCCGACAGCTCCTCCCGGACGCGCGGCTCGCTGTCGACGCCGTGCACCTCGCATCCGTTGCGGGCCAGGCCGGCTGCCAGGGTCAGCCCGACATACCCCATTCCCACGATGCCGATCCGGTTTGCCATTGTCGCTCCTTGTCCGGAATCGAGATCTGTCCGGGCCGGGCCCACGCTCATGCGGACTCCCGCAGCGCGGCCGGCAGCAGGATCGGTTTCAACGTCTCGAAGCTGCGGTTCGCCTCGTCGTAGTCCTCGGGTCGACCGATGTCGAGCCAGTAGCCGTTGAAGTCGTAGGCGGCTGGCGGGTTGCCCTGGCCGATCAGGTCGAGCATCAGCTGGTCGAAGCCGAAGGCGATGCCGCTCGGGTACGCCGCGATCGTCTGCCTGGTAAGCCCGTACACGCCCATGCTGACCCGGTAGTCCAAGGTGGGCTTCTCCTTGAACTCGACGACCTTGTCGCCCTCAACGGCCAGCACTCCGAAGTCAATTTGCACCTTGCGCCGAAAAGTCGCCACGGTCACCGGGGCGCCCGAGTCGGTGTGGGCGCGTAGCAGGTCGGCGTAGTCGAGGTTGGTCAGGATGTCGCCGTTCATCACCAGGAAGCGCTCCGGCAGCCGGTCGCGCATCGTGAACAGTGGTCCGACGGTGGACAACGGAGTCCGCTCCTGGGCGTAGTCGACGGACAGTCCGTGCCGGGAGCCGTCGCCGACGAACGCCCGGATCAGCGAGCCGTGGTGGTTGATCGCGATGGTCACGGTCCGGAATCCGCAGGCGGCCAGCTGGTGCAGGACCACGTCGAGGATCGCGAAGTGCTCGCCGATCGGCACCAGCGGCTTGGGCAGCGCGGTGGTGTACGGCCGTAGTCGTACCCCTCGGCCGCCCGCCATGATCACGACATGCATGTCGTCCACCGGTGCACCCCTTCGGCTATTTGAGATGATTTGAGACTAGCAGAGCGTTAGGCCCTGATTGTCGGTATTGACGATGATCGACGGCCGTCCGTGGCCGGCGCGCGATCGCGCAGAGCACCACAATCGCCAGCGGCAGCGCCTCACCGAGGTAGAAAGCCAGGATGTTGTCCAGATCGGCGGTGACCAGGATGATCGTGATCGCGCACAGCGGCAGGCAGAGCAGCTTCGCGGCGAGGGCGTCACGACGCCGCGCCTGCGCGTAGTACCGGGTGGCGAACCGCAGGAACAGCCCGAGGAACACGAACGACAGCAGGCCGCCGGCCGGTCCGAAGTTGAGGATCGCCTCGCCGGTGACGCCGAAGACCCGTTGCGACCGCAGGCCGGAGTCGTACACGCCCGGCCCGTACAGCACGTCCGTACCGATTGCCGACTTGCTCCGGAACCGCTCGGCACCCGCGCTGCCGGGCACCAGCAACAGCGGTGCGGCGACGTAGGTGCTCCCGTAGCTCCAGTCGGCGGCCCCGAGGCGTTGCCGGTCCAGCAGCAGCGCCTGGACATCCGCCCGACCCAGATCGGCCAGCAGCACCGTCGGCAGGTCACGGCCCGTCTCCGTGGAGACCTCCTCGACGGTACGGGTGCCCTTGGCGATGTCGACGACCTCCACCCCGGCACCCTTGTAGAGCCCGTAGGCGTACACGAACACAACCACCGCCGCAGCCGCGGCGACGAACGCCTTGCGGGTGATCGGCCGCACCAGCAGATGCACCAGGACCAGGCCGAGCACCAGCGGCCACAGCACCGCCGACCGGCTGCCCCGCAGGCCACCCACCAGGAACTGGACCGCGACCAGGCCGACCAGCAGCAGCACCACCAGGTCGACGCGGCGGCGCAGCAGCTGCCGCCAGCGCACCAGGACCAGGCAGAACAGCAGCAGCGGAAAGGACTCGCTCAGCAGCAGCAGCCAGCCCATCCCGGCCAGGGCGGTGCGGTCCTGCGTCATCGCCGTCAGGAAGCCACCCGGCCCGCCGAGCAGTACCACCTCGGCCCCGAACGCCAGGACACCGACGACGACGGCCATCAGGGCGACCGATTGGAAACGCGCCGGGTCGAGCCGGGGTGGCCCGACCGGCCGTGGACCGCGACCGGGCAGCGACAGGACCACCCGGTAGACGACCAGCCCGACCATGTTCAGCAGTGCCATCGCACCCAACGCCGATCGCCACCCCGCCGCCGACGGGTGCAGAAGCGGCGGCCAGTGATCCAGCAGCACGTGCAGCACCGGCGCGAGGTAGTAGAAGTGGACGCCGAACAGGCCGAGGATCGCCTGCGGGTCGAACACGTCGCGCCGCCGCCGCAACCATTCGAAGGCGTCGGCGCCGATCAGTACGCCGCAGACCGTGACCGGGATCAGAAACCAGTGCCGCAGCCGCGGGTCCACGCAGGCCAGCACCGCGCTGGCGGACGGGATCAGGGTGGCGGCCAGCACCCAGCTCGTCGCCGGCGTACGCGCGTCGTCACTTGGGCCCGGCCCGGTCCGGGTGTCCACTAGGCGCCCGCCAGCCCGATCCGCTCGTCCAGCGCCCGCCACAACAACCGCGAGTAGGTGGCCGAGATGTGGTTACCGTCGCGCAGGGTGACCACGTTGCCGACCAGCGCCGGGCAGACCGTCGACGTGCAGAACCACGGGGTCGGGTCGACGACCAGTGCGCCCCGGTCCCGCGCGGCGGAGGCGATCATCTGCCGTCGACGAGGCTCCAGCACCACGTCGGACACCGCACCGTGACAGGTCCGCGCGTCGGCCAGGTGCAGCGCCAGGCAGTCGACCACGGTCGCCGGCAGCCACGGCACGTCACCGATCAGCACCACTTCGCTGCCGGTGGACCTGATCGTGTCGACGGTCCGCGCCCAGCCGTCGGTCCAGACCCGGTCACGGTCGGTGAACACGCCGATCGGGTCACCGAAGGTGTAGTTGGTCGACGAGGTGATCACCAGCGCGGGTCGCAGCTCGCCGATCCGTCGCAGGGCCTGCTCCCGCCACTGGACGCACTCGTCGTACGGCCGGTTGGCCGAGTCCAGGTGGAACCGCACCGACGCGGCGCTGCAGAACCCCTTGACCATGACGACCAGTCGCCAGCCGCGCTCGTCGGCCAGCCGACGCACCGCCGGGAACCAGCTGCCGGCGTGCGAGTCGCCGAACAACACCACGGTCTGCGCCGCGGCCGGGTCGCCGTACCCGCACGGGTGGTCGGTGCCGGTGTCGGTGATCCGCAGCACCACGCAGCCGTCGTGGAACACGGCCGGGATGTCGGTGGTCACCTCGGGCAGCGGCGGGGTCAGGTTGGCCGGCACCGGGCCGGTCTCGGCGCTGGCGGTGACCAGCCGGGCCAGGTCACGCTCGACGTCGGCCGAGGCGGCCAGGGTGGCGACGGTGTCGACCGGGCGGCCCGGCCCCACCAGCGTCGGTTTCATCGCCAGCGCCGGCACCGCCACCGCGACGACGACGGCGGACGCCACGGCTGCCAGGCCGACGGTGCGCCACGGCCGGAGCGCATGCCGACGCCGCCGCAACGGGGCCTCGACGAGCAGGTACGTGCCGGCGGCGGCGACCAACGCACCGCCGACCAGGCCCAGGTTCTGCCCGATCGTGCCGTGCCCGCCGAGCAGGGCCGCGCCGATCACCAGGAACGGCCAGTGCCACAGGTACCACGAGTACGACAGCCGGCCGATCCACTGCAGTGGACGCAGGGCGAGCAGCCCGGCAGCTCCACCGGTGTGCGGCGCGCAGCCGGCGGCGATCACCAGCGCCGCACCGGCGACCGGCAGCAGCGCCGGGTAACCCGGGAACGGGGTGGTGCTGTCGAACAGCAGGGCGGCGGCCAGCACGGCGGCCAGCCCGGTCCAGGCCAGGCCGGCGGCGAGCCGGGCCGGCAGTCGCGACACGGCACCGGCCCCGAGGGCGATCAGCACGCCGGCCAGTAGCTGCCAGGCCCGCGCCGGGGAGCCGAAGTACGCGTACCCGGGCGACGTGGCGGTCAGCCAGACGCAGAGCGCGAAGGAGAGCGCGGCGACGCCAGCCACGACGACCAGCACCGGCCGCAGATCACCCGGACGCCAGCGCAGCAGGCGGGGCCAGCCGAGCAGCACGAGCAGCAGCAGCGGCCAGCACAGGTAGAACTGCTCCTCGACCGCCAACGACCAGTAGTGCTCCAGCGGCGACTCCCGGCGCATTGTGTCCAGGTAGTCGACGCTGTTACGGGCCAGCAGGAAGTTCACGCAGTACGCGGCGCTCGCGATCGCCTGGGTGGCGATCCACTGCAGTTGCAGCGGCAGCCACCACCAGGCGGCGACCAGGGTGGTGACCAGCACCAGGACGGCGGCGGGCAGCAGCCGCCGGGCGCGCCGGGCGTAGAAGCCGAGGATGGAGATGGTGCCGTCGGTGGCGTACTCGCGCAGCAGCACCGAGGTGACCACGAAGCCGGAGATGACGTAGAAGACGTCAACGCCGACGTAGCCGCCGCCGAACAGTGGGACGCCCGCGTGGTAGAGCACGACGAGCAGTACGGCGACCCCGCGCAGCCCTTCGATGTCGCGCCGGAACGTGCCGTGCCCACGGCCACCGAGCGCGACCGGGCGGGCCGGACCCTGAGCCGGCCCGGGCGGCTTTTCCCGGTCCCGAGCGGTGGTTACCGTGCCGGACGCGCCGGACATACCCGCCGGCACGTCCGTCGTGGCCAGCTCGGAACTGGTCATCGCTACGCACCCACTCTCCGAACCCCGACGGGTACGGACAGTTCTATCAGTGCTTTTCACCGCTAGAGCGACGTTTGCCGAATTACCTCACTAAGAGCGCAAAACCACCCCATAAGTGAACGAGGTCCGCTGATTAGTCGATAGCCTGCGGCCGGATCGTCACCCGGCCGATGCCGTGCTACGTCAGACCATGGCCTACTCGGCCGGGGTCGTGAAGAAGGTGGCGAGGACGGTCAGTGCGGTACGCGACTCGTCGGGCACGCCGTCGAGCACCGTGGCCGAGCCGCGACCGGCCAGCGCGTCGGCGACCTCGGCGGCCGGCGGGGCGGCCGACTCCGCCCGAGTCGCGGCAGGCGTCGCGGTCAGCGTCACCGATTCGTCGGCGACCACCTCGAAGACGCCGCCGCCGTCGCCACCGAGGTCAAGACGCTGACGTGCCTGGGCACCGAATTTCTGCGCCACCGCCGCCGCGATGAACAGCCCGTACGCGGTCGCGCAGCTGGTCGCTTCGGGGCTGGTCGGGCGGTCGACGCCGAGCGGCAGGAAGATGTCGCGTTCGTGCAGCCACGAGTCCCACAGCACGTGCAGCGCCTGCACCGTCCAGTCCATCGGTCCGTACGGCAGGACGACGTCGAACCGGTCGTCGCGGGCCAGCCGGTCCCGGGCCACGGCGAGCGACTTTTCCGTCGTCGCGACGAGCCGGTCGAGGGTGTCGGTCGGCGACTCGCCGGTCGATGCCGCCAGCCAGTGGCGGGGAGTGGTCCGGGGGTCGAACCCGGCTGTCACGTCGAACATCTGGTCGCCCGGATCGGGAGCCATCGCAACGGTGACGTCGCCCAGGTGCCGGACGGTGTCCTGCACCGACCAGCCGGGACAGCGGGTCGGCGCGGACCACTGCTCAGGGCTCAGAGTCCGCAGGTCGGCGCAGAGCTGCCGCCGTTGGGCGGCGAAGACGTCGAGCAGCCGCGCGGGATCCAGAACGGACTGACCGGCGGTCCTCAGCAGCAGCGTGGGTGGCGGGCTGTTCCCGGTCATCATCGAGTCCCCTCCGGTCGGTCGCAAAGGCATCAGCATATTCCGGAGTTGTCCACCAGGGATCGGCGTTCGAGGTGGATGCCTAGCCGACGGGAGAGGCGGGGGTGACCATGGCGTCAACCTCGCGCAGCAGCGCGTCGTAGCCGGCCGGGCTGGGCTGCTCGTCGCTGACCAGGGCGACGGTCAGCAGCGTCTGCACGGTGATGTTCTCGGCGGTGGCCGGCAGTGTCTCGTGACTGCCGAGCGCGGCCAGCAACAGGTTCTCCGCGATGACCGGATCGACCAGGGTGCGGTCGGGGTCGAAGCGTTCCCGGACGCTGGCCACGAACCGGATCACCGCGCCGTGGTCGTCGCGGCGGAACCGCCGGTCGGCGCAGAGCACGAACAACGCGCTGAGCAGGTCAAGATAGTGCTGGCGGTCGGCTTCGGTGAACCGCTGCACCCAGCGATCATGGGCATGTACCTGCCCGGCCATCAGATAGCTGAGCGCCGCCACCGGCTGGTTGGTCGGCACCGGCTTTTGGTTCGGCACCGGCTTTTGGGTCGTCACAGGCGCATCTCCCGCTTCACGTTGTTCCACAATGTCCGACGGAACACCTGCCAGCGGGTCCGGAATCGCAGGTGCCGACGGTTGGCGGCCACCACCGTCGCCGCCATCCGGGTGCCGACGGCAAGGGCGTCCCCGTTGGGGCTGGCTATCGGCCGCACCGCGGCCAGCCGGGCGGTCCGCGCGGCCGGCGGATCGACCCCGGCGTCGAGGGCGTCGAGGTAGCGGTCCACCGCGCCGGTGCCGACGCTCAGACTGATCTCGACGTCACGCAGCCGGCTCAGCGCTACGGCCAGCCGGTCGGCGGTGGCCTGGGCGTGCGGGTGTTCGCTGCGGTGCAGCCGGTCCGTGGCGTACGCCAGCCGGTGCCGCAGGTCGGGCAGCTGGGCGGCGGCGTGCGCGGCGTGCTGGCGGGCGGTCTGCAGGCCGTACAGAATGGATGCGACCGCGACCGGTCGGCCACCCGGCAGCTGCGGGCGTCCGGCGCTGACGGCGTCGAGAACATCACCGTACGCGTCCCACGCCTCGTGCAGCGCATTCTGATAACGGTCGGTGGTCAGCCCGGCGTCCGGGTGCCGTACGCCGGCCAGTTGCTCGTCGGCGTGGGTGACGGCGGTCTCCATCGCCAGGGCGACGGTCCGCAGCACGTCGATCATGTCGGCGGCCACCTGCAACGCCTGCCCGTCGGCCGCGCTGACTTCAGCTTGCATGTCGGTCATGCCGACCTCCGCCACCAGGTGAACCGCGCCTGGTCGGCGTCGGTGGTCCGGGCCGGGTCGAGCAGGGTCTGGTCGAGCAGGGTCGCGCCGGGCCGACGGAACGGCAGCCGGTGGTAGCGGGCCAGGGTCGCTTCGGCGGCGGCCAGGTCGGCGCACGGGCCGGGTCGTCCGCAGCCCAGACAACACCCGTTGTACGCCGACGTGGTGTGCGTGTCGACGGCCTGTTGCGCCGCGACGACCCGGTCACGGGCGTACGCCGTGTAGTAGTTCGCTGGCCTCTGGTTGACGGTGGCGGTCGGGATCGGGGCGAGTCGGGGGTCGGATGTCACCGGTCGGTGCCTCCCGTTCAGGCGTGGAGAGGGCGCACCTGGTCAGCCGGCGGGGCGGCCGGCTGACCAGGCTCCTTGCGGGGAACCAGCTCCGGGTTTGCAGACCAAGGAGCCGGGCTGAACTTTGTCATACTAGTCTGTACAAGTCAACTCCCTACTAGTCTCTACTTGTCTGACCAGTGCAGGGCGTGATCAAATGGCGGTGCAGACCAGGGAGTCCAGATGCCCGCCAAACCGAAGTGGGCGCAGATCGCCGATCACGTCCGTGAGCAGATCGCGTCCGGCCAGCTCAGTCCAGGCGACAAGCTGCCCTCGACCGCCGAAATGCGCTCCGAATACGGCGTCTCCGCTGGCGTCGTCCGGCACGCCATCCTCGTGCTGCAGATGGAGCGCTTGGTCCATGGCGTACACGGGCTTGGGGTGTTCGTCGCCGACCGCGACGACGCCGGCGGCTCGTAGCCCGACCCTGCTGGACCGCCGCCGGCAGCATCCCCCGCGACCTCCGCGAGTGGAGGGCTGAGGCACGAAATTCGGGCGTCTTAACGTGCCTCAGCCCTCCATTCGCGAACGGATGCGGCCCACGACCGTCGCTCTGGTGGCCCAGGGTCAGGCGGCGTCGGCCTCCGGCTCGGCCGCTCTCGCCTTGACCGTACGCAGGATGCTGACCAGCTTGTCGACGTCCGCCGACGGAAATACCGAGTCCGGGCCAGCCGGAGCCTTCTCGGTGAACGGCGACTCGTAGAGCCGGCTCGGCTCCATCACCCCGTTCTGCGTCAGGTGGTCGATCATCGTGTTGATGAAGTCGAGCTGCCCCGCGTCGAGGTTGCGGCCGGCGGTGAACTCGTCGAACACCTCGGTCGCGGCCTGGCGGTCCAGCCCGACGAGGGAGCGCAGGAACAGCCCGAGACCGTTGGCCCGCCGCCGGGCCTGGGCAATCTCCTGCTCACTGCCGCCGCAGTCGACCAGCATCCGTTCCAGCTCAGCCAGGTCGGTCGGCGACAGCTGCCGGTTACGCCGCAGCTTCTGCAACGCCACATGGTCCTCGTGGGTCCGCAGGTGCACCCGGACCTTCTCCCGGAACCGCTCGAAGTCGGTGCCGACGTCAAGGCCGGTGAGGCGTACCTCGGTCACGTCGTTGATCTGGTCCTCGAAGTCGGTGTAGACGATCGCCCGCTTGGACTTCTCGACCAGCCGGACCAGCGACCGGACCCGTCGCCGCAGCCCTTCCAGCATCGGCAGGGTGACGTCACGCCACCACTCCTCGGCGGCGACCTGGTCGAGCAGCTCCACCTCGGCGCGGATCGCCGGGATGTTGCTCTGCTCCAGCAACGCGGCGGCGATCGCCTGCACATCGGCTTTGGTCCGGTCGAAGCGGCCACCGGCACCGAGCCGGGCGAGTTGCAGCCGCAGAATCATCAGGTCGAACCGTTTTGCTTCCTCGTCACCGCTGAGGCGCATGTCGCTCGGCAACCGAGCCAGTTCGTGGCTGATCTCTTCCGACGCCGCCGGCGTGAGCCGCTGCCAGCTCGCCGGGTCGGCGTACCGCTCGACTGCCTGCCGGTGTGGGCGGACCAGGAAGTTCTCCAGCCGCATGCCGGCGACCAGGCCGCGCAGCTCGTTCGCGACGTCCCAGCGCAGCCCGGATTCGCTGCGGGTACCGTCGCCGTCGATGACCGTGCCGGTCGGTAGCCGCTGGTCGAGCTGACTGATCAGCTCAACCTTCGCCTTGAAGATCCGCTCACTGAGCGACGCGGCCGTGGACCCCTCGGTGCGGGTGGGCGAGTGGCCGAAGTACTCGAAGTTTTCGCAGAAGTCGAAGATCAGGAAGTCTTTCTTGTGCTGACCGGGGCCGTACAGGTCGTTGCGCAGCCTGGTGCCCCGGCCGATCATCTGCCAGAACTTCGTCTTGGACCGGACCTGCTTGAAGAAGACCAGGTTGACGACCTCGGGCACGTCGATGCCGGTGTCCATCATGTCGACGGAGATGGCGATGTGCGGATCCTTGACTGGTGCGCCGAAGGAGTCGATGAGAGTTTGGGCGTACCGGTCCTTGTGCAGCACGACCTGGGCGAACTTGCCGAGCAGCTGCGGGTAGCTGGCGTTGAACCGGTCGGCGATGAACTCGGCGTGCCGGGTGTTCTTGGCGAAGATGATGGTCTTGCCGAGCCGGTCGCCGCCGGCGACCCGGTGCCCCCGGGTCATCAGCAGTTCGAGGACCTTGTCGACGGTGTCGGCGTTGAACAGCCACTGGTTGATGGCCTGCGCGTCGACCCGGTCCGGGGCTTCCTCCTCACCCCACTCCAGCTCGTCCCATTCCTCCTTCTCGTGCTCGGGAAGGTCGTCGTAGCGGATGCCGTGCCGCGGATACCTGATCGCGACCGATACGGCACGCGGCGGGACCAGGTAGCCCTCGCGGATCGCGTCCTGCAGGCCGTACACGTCGGTCGGCACGCCGTTCTCCAGGTTGAACAGGCGGTACGTGTTGCGGTCGACCTCGTCCTTCGGAGTGGCGGTCAGCCCGACCAGCAGCGAGTCGAAGTAGTCGAAGATGGCGCCGTACTTCTGGTAGACCGACCGGTGCGCCTCGTCGATGATCACCAGGTCGAAGTAGCCCGGCCCGAACCGTCGGCTGCCGCCCTCGTCCAGCTCGTTGATCAGGCCCATCATCGTCGGGTACGTGGCGACGTAGACGCGGCCGTCGGTGCGGTTGCGGTCCTGCGACAGGTTGACCGTCACCGTGTCCGAAAGGTGCGTCTTGAAGGCGTTCGTCGCCTGCTGTACCAGCGCCAACCGGTCGGCGAGGAACAGCACCCGCTTGATCCAGTTGGCCCGCTGCAGCAGGTCGACCAGGGCGATCGTGGTGCGGGTCTTACCGGCCCCGGTGGCCATCACCACCAGCGCCTTACGCTGGCCGTCGACCTCGAACGTGTCGGCGATCCGGCGGATCGCCCGCTGCTGGTAGTGCCGGTTGACGATGCCCCGGTCGATCGACGTGTCAGCCAGCCGCTGCCGGGTCGACCGACGCTGGATCAGCAGCTCAAGCTGATCCTTGGTGTAGAAACCCTGGACCTTGCGGTACGGGTATCTGACGTCGTCCCAGAGCCAGATCTCGTAGCCGTTGGTGTAGAAGATCACTGGCCGCCGGCCGTACATCCGCTCCAGTGCGTCGGCGTACAGCCGGGCCTGATTCTGGCCGTCGATGGCGTGCCGCCGGGCGCTCTTGGCCTCGACGATCGCCAGCGGCCGATCGTCGTCACCCCACAGCACATAGTCGACGTAGCCGATGCCGGTCTGGTTCGGCATGCCACTGACCTGGAACTCGGTGTCCCGTGCCTGATCCAGCGCCCAACCTGCCTCGTGCAGCAGCAGGTCGATGAACAGGTCCCGGGTCTGCTGCTCGTTGTAGTCGTGGGTGTCCGGCACCCTGCTGTTGCGCTTCTTGGCGGCGGCGACCTGCTCACGGAGTCGCTTGACCTGCTCGTCGAGGTCGCCGTCGAGCTCGGCGGCGGCTTCGCGCTCCTCGCGCTCTTCCTGCGCGGCGAGCTGGTCGGCGAGGGCGCGCAGCTCGGCACGGGTCTTGGCCTGACGCACCGCCGGCCTCGGCAGCAGCGCCTCGTCGAAGACGAGGCTGCTCGACGGCACGGCGGCCTGGTCGCGGGTGTAGGTGCGGGCCAGCCAGTACATCAGGTGGAACAGCTCCTGGCAGACCACGAGCGCGTCCCGATCACTGACCCGACGGCTCTCATGCACCGCCTTGTTGCCCTGCAACCGGATGATCTCCATCTTGGCGTGCAGGTCCTCGCCAACCAGGTTCTTCAGCGCCGGCTCCGCGATCCGCGCCGCGAGCTGGCCCCGGTACGGCCGCCGCAGCGCCTCATCGGCCCGATAGAGCCACTTGACCAGGTGTTCGAGGCAGCGCCGGGCATAGAAGCAGGCGGTACGCGGGTCAGCGTACGTGTGCTGCTCGACGCGCTGCGCCTCGTCGAACAGGTCGGGCCACTCAGCCCGCAGGAACGCGAAGTTGCTGGCCGCCGTCACAGCTCCCCCCGAAACGCCCGGTGCTGCAACGACGCAAACAACGCATCCAACTCCCCCAACGCCCTCCGCTGCACCACCTTGGCAGTCTCAATCGAAGAGATAGCGCTCGCGAATTCCCGCTGAAGATCCAAGGGAGGAACCTCGACAGCCACAGTGGCCAGGTTGCCCTTTGAGATGTTCGGCATAGATCCAGCCGAACCAGATGCAAGATCTTGGACGGTCCGCCTCTTCGGTGGATAACTGAGCAATGCATGAAGATACTCCGCTACGACAGGGGCTTCCTCCTTCAGCTCAAGCCGAAACATCAAGTCAGGCATCAGCCGCCGCACCGGGGTCGACCGCACAAGCACACATGCAGCAACCAAATCTCTCGTATTCTTACGCGAAAATAGGATGTCACCAGCACGCACCTCGTCTTCAGCGCGTGGCGCGACGGTTACCGGAAGCGCCTTGTTCTCGGCAGGTCGGAACTCACCGCTTGTCACAGCCCCCAGTTTGAGCACAGCCCACTCACCCTCAGAAGCCGGCCGATCGAGACAGATCGGGCTACGCCCACTATGAATCCTTTCGACCAAGGCACCAAGCGCCATCCTCTTCCATGATCGGTCATTCAAGATCGGATCGCCGAACATGTGAACAAAGGCGGCAGTGCGCGCCGCACCCAACAGATCGAGAGCAGCGCGACGCTTAGCGCGCAGGGTGTCGACGCGGTCCAGCACGTCCGCGATCCGCCGCTGCTCAGCCAACGGCGGCAGGACAACCTTCAGCTCTTTGAGCTTATCTATTGGAAAATTGTCAGCAGTGGTCGCCCTTACCCAACTAAGGATCTCGCCAGATCGCGCCTTCAGCGCTCGAGCCAGATAGTCTGGGTGCACCCCTTCACCGCAGATGACTGCCTTCATATCTTGGTTGATAGCAACAGGAACGCGGTTGAGACCAATCGGCACAGTGTGCTTAAGCACTCCTGACCGCACTACCACCAAGATGGAGTTCTCAGGAGCCATACGTGCCGAGCTATTATCCAGACCCTCACGGGTGATGTTGACTTGTGCGCCAACAATGGACCACGACTTCATGTCCTTGGGGGTCACCCACGGGATGTCGCCACCGTAGTAGGCAGGGTTTGCACGGCTTGGCGTCCCTCCCCCGATGACCTTCACCACATCGCCGAGACGCACTTCACGAACCGCGCTCACCCGAGCAGCCCCTTGAGGTCGGCGAGGCCCTGCTGGATCTCGGATTCGAGGCGTTCGAGTTCGGCGATGATTTCGGCTGGTGGCCGGTGCTCGACCTCCTCGTGCACGATCTCCTTGTAGCGGTTGAGGCTCAGGTCGTAGTCCTGGGCGACGATGTCGTCCTTCGGCACGCAGAAGGACTGCTCGGTGCGCGCCCGCTCCCGCTCGGCCCCGTCGCGCTGCTTCCAGCGGGCCAGCACGTCCGGCAGGTTGTTCTTGGCGTGCTCCTCAGCGGTCAGCGCCTCGGCCGGCACCGGGCCGAGCTTCGCCTCCGGCAGCAGCGGGCTGCGCTTGTCGTCGAGGCTCCAGCCGTCGGCCTTAACCTCGTAGAACCAGACGTTGCCCGTACCGCCGCTGTTGGTCTTGGTGAAGAACAGGATCGCGGTCGACACCCCGGCGTACGGCTTGAAGACCCCACCGGGCAGCTTGACCACCGCGTCGAGCTTCTGGTCCTCGACCAGCATGCGGCGCAGCTCCTTGTGTGCCTTGCTGGAGCCGAAGAGCACCCCGTCGGGCACGACCACCGCCGCCTGGCCGCCGTTGCGCAGCAGCCGCAGGAACAGCGCGAGGAACAGCAGCTCGGTCTTCTTCGTCTTGACCGTCTGCTGAAGGATCCGCGAGGTGCGCTCGTAGTCCAGGCTGCCGGCGAACGGCGGGTTGGCCAGGATCACCGAGTACGCCTCGGTCTCGTCGCTGACGTCGTCACCGAGGGAGTCCCGGTAGTCGATGGCCGGGTTCTCCACCCCGTGCAGCAGCATGTTCATGCTGCCGACCCGCAGCATCGTGTTGTCGAAGTCGAAGCCGTGGAACATGTCCTGGTGGAAGTGGTCACGTAGCACCGGGTCGTGCAGCGCGTCCGGGTGCCGCCGGCGGATGTACTCGACCGCGCCGACCAGGAAGCCGGCGGTGCCGCAGGCCGGGTCGCAGATGCGATCCTTCGGGCCGGGCTCCACCATCTCGACCATCAGGTTGATGATGTGCCGGGGCGTCCGGAACTGACCGTTGTGCCCAGCCGTCGCGATCTTGCTGAGCATGTACTCGTACAGGTCACCCTTGGTGTCCCGGTCATCCATCGGGATGTCGTCGATCATGTCGACGACCCGCCCGAGCAGCGCCGGGTTCGGGATGGTGAAGCGGGCGTCCTTCATGTGCCGCGAGTACGCCGACCCGTCACCGCCCAGGGTGCGCAGGAACGGGAAGACGTGCTCGCCGACGATCTCGTACATCTTCCGCGGATCGATGCTCTTGAAGCGCTGCCAGCGCAGCTCGCTGTATGGCACGCCGAGCGGGTCGTCGCCGTCGGGGTAAATGTGCCGGACCCCGTCGGGGCCGAGGCGCTGTGCCCGGTTGTCGGCGAGAGTCTGCAACTCGTCGAGACGGCGGATGAACAGCAGATACGTAATCTGCTCGATCACTTCGAGGGGATTGGAGATACCGCCCGACCAGAAGGCATCCCAGATGCGGTCGATCTTGCTTTTCAGTTCACCAGTGATCACGGAGTCATGTCCCAAGGGCTGAGTGGTGGTGGACACGGAACCGTTTAGAGTCAGCCATGTCTCCACATGCCACAAGGGACTGTGAGCCGGATTACTTGCGACTGTCGCAGCACGACACAAACGACCGTGCCGACCTTCGTGACCACACGGAGGAATCAACGCTGGTCAACGCATGATCAACCTAAAGATTCGACAGGTACGCCTTCAGGCTCTTGACTGCTTGGTGAGTCAGGACGGCGGCTTCCTCGACGTTGGCGCGGGACAGCTCCGACCAGGTGTAGATCTCCTGCGTACGGTCCTGACGCCCACCGGCGAGCAGCTGTGCCACGCCGAGCTGACTCGCCCGCATCGCGTTGGCGACATTCGCCAGCTTCGCCTGCTGCGTCTCGATCTCATCGAGCAGCCGACGCAGTTGCTGAAGGTATGAGCCGGTGCTCCCGCCGCCCCCGCCACTGCCGCCCCGGCTCGCCGGGCCGCCGATAGTGATCGTCCGGTCGCCACCGCCCCGGCTCCGATGGCCGGGGTAGCGGCGGCGGACGCTGCTCAACGGTCTCGCACCGCCACCACCAGCGCCGGAGCCGCCCGAGGTCGTGCCGTCGCCCGCCCGAGCCTCACGTCGCCGGTCCAACACCGTGTTGACGAAGCCCTTGCCCGCGACACTCACCGCGTGTCCGAGGATCGCACCGACGATCGCGACGGACGACGGAAGTCCCCACTTCGTGGTCGCCAACGCAGCAAGGGCACCGAGGCCGGCCCCCAACTGCTGGACGAGGTTGCCGGTGCCTTCCTTCGTCGTCTCGTGCCGCCACTGCTGCACGAACGACTGGGCTGGTCTCTCACCAGCCCGATACTGACGCCGCCGCCAGCTCACTCGTCGACCACCGGATCGAGGAAGGCGCAGGTCGCCGAAATCAGTACCGGCAGGTTCTCGGCGACTTCCCGAGCTATCGACTCCGGCGTCAGCCCCAAGGGCTCCTCCCCCGGCTCCAGCTCGTCCTCGTCAGCCGCCGCATAGTAGGCACACGCCTGCCACAGGTTCTTGCTGTGGAACGAGAACGACCAGAGCCCGTACACCGAGTTTGGTAGGGCGACGAGGGGTTGGTCGCCGATGCCGATGCGGTGCTGGTGGGGGGCGTCCGGGGTGGAGCCGAGGCCCTGGGCCAACGGCAGCAGCTTGTGCCGGCTGAACACCGGACGCAGGTCGCCGTCCGGGTCGAACTCGACCAGCAGGCCCCGGGCGATCAGGTCGTCGACGTACCGGGCGGCCTGCGGCTCCGGCTTGGGTGCGGTCTCTAGCATTCGTACCAGCGACTCCCGGTTGACCGACAGCTTGGCGTGCCGGTCCGGGTAGAGGAACGCCGCCGCCCACACCGCTGCCTCGGTCTCGGTCAGCTCGACCAGGTCGTCACCGAGATGCACCTCGTAGCACTCCGGCGTCGGATCCGGTGGACGGACGTACCGGTAGCGCGGACCCATGCTCAACCCGGCGGGCACGATCACAGTCGACATACCGCCCAGTCTCCCAGCCTCAGCCAAGCCGATGCCGCCAGCATCTGGCCCAGCCCGCCGGCACCGGCAGGTCGACCGGCTCGTCAGGCCGCCACCTTCGCCACGTCGTACGCCTCGACGAAGTCCCGTGCCGCTGGCACCCGGTCGGCCACCTGCCCGAGGTCGGCCCGCAATCCGGCGAGCCGCTTACGGCCACGCCCGGACTTCAGCTCGGCGATGTCGGGCAGCGCGTCCAGCGCGACGGTGCCCGCTGCGGTGGAGTCGCCCTGCTGGTGCAGCGCGATCGCCAGGCTGACCTTGCCGAGAATCTGGTTCCGCCGGTAGACCGGATCGTGGTGCGCCAACCGGGCTTGCAGGCAGGGAACCGCCCGCTCTGGGCGACCGAGCGCCAGCTGCGACAACGCCTCCACCGCATTGACCTCGTTGTCGTTGACAAACCTGGTGTAGAGCGGGTCGTCGTCGCTGGGGCCACGGTCGTACGCGGTCTTTGCCCTGGCCAGTGCGCGGTTGAACTCAACGGCGTCACCCATTTCTGCGGACGCGTGTGTCGTCCGCAGATGCAGCAGGCTGGTCAGCCGAGGGGTCGCCCACGGGCCGGAGATGCGTCGGGCAGCCTCGGCGATCTGCAGAGACTCGACCGGCCGCACCTCCCTGACCAGCATCGCCATGACCACCATGGCGTGGACCTCAAGGTGCGGATCGTCGCGCAGTCGGGCGCGGACGATCGCCTCCTGCAGGTAGCGGCGCGACTCGGCACGCCGCTCCGCGTCCAGCGCCAGCCAGCCGATCCAGGCTTCCAGGTCGCCGAGGTTGCTCTGCAGCGCGTCGCCGACCTGCCGTGGATAGGTGGCCTGCCGCTCCCAGCGGGTCAGCCGGCGGTGCATGGCGATGGCAACGTCGCAGAGGCTGCCGCCGCCGGCCGCCGCGTCGGCCCGCTCAAGGCTCGCGATGGTGGCCGACACCTGCTGCAGGTGCTCCATGCTCAGGTGCTGCGGCACATCGGGAGCGGTGACCCAGTCTCGCAGCGGGGTGGCGATGCCCAGGCCCGCCAGAGCGGCATTGATCGTGAAAGCACGCCGGTCCGTAAGATCACCTCCATTGTCGTCCCCCGATGTAACGGTACCGCCCCAATCGCCAATGTCCAGAGATCGATTTTCCGGCTCCCCGGCGAGCAGGGCGTCAAGCTCGTCGAACGAAGTGCCGAGCGCTTCCGCGAGTTGTGCTCGGGTATACGGTTGTGGCTCGGCCTTACCCCGCTCCCACCGGGCAACGGTGGTGCGGTCGACCTGCAGACGCGCGGCCAGCCCTTCCTGGCTGAAGCCGGCCGCCCTGCGCCTCCTGATGAAACCGTCTCGCCGTCCGGTCAACTGGACGCCCTCCCGTCGCGGCCCGTGTCCACGGTGAACACCAGTAACGCAGATCAAAGAGATCAATTCAACGGGCTGTGGACAACTCGCACTTGTCATCTTTCGTGGAGGTTCCACCCTTCCTCTTGACCTCAACGGTCTTGCTTTCTCGTTGGTCCGGTCGCGTGAAAGGCTGCAGGAGTACCAGTAGCAGCCACGGCGACCGGAGCGGGAAGCGGGTGGCAGGCGTACCCGGGGGCCGTCGGCGAGTTCGTCATGCTGGACGACGGTCGGCGGGCGACGCCCGTCCCGGTGCCGACCCCGCCACCGAGGCCATGGAAGAGGCCCGGCTGCGGCTGTCCGGTCGGCTGGACCGACGCCGCTTCCAGCAGGCGGTCGACGTCGTCGTGGCCCGGCATCCGATGCTGCGTACGGTGTTCCCGGCCGGGGCACCCCGGCTGTTGAAGGAGCTGGTCACCCCGTTCGGCCACTCCGGGTTCGTCTGCCGGACACGGTGGCGTCCTGCCAGGTGGAGTCGTTGCTGCAGGCGGACCGGCCGGACCTGCCGCTGGTGCACGGCCCGGTGGAGCCGGAGCTGGCCGCCGCATACTGGTCGGCGGGGCTGGCGGCGGCCCCGCTGCATCTGGACGGCACCACCGTCGCCGACCTGGTCGACGGCCGGATGAGGCAAGTCAAAAGGACAGACGTGACGACGGAGGAGCCACAGTGACCCCGGAACCCGGCATCGACAGACTGCTCGACCAGGTCCGCGGTCGCCTCGACCGGGTCGACGCCCGGACCGCCTACCAGGCCCAGCAGGACGGCAGGGCCGTGCTGGTCGACATCCGTCCGGCCGCTCAACGCGCAGAGTACGGCGGAATTCCCGGGGCGTACGTGATCGAACGCAACGTGCTTGAGTGGCGCCTCGACCCGCACAGCGCGGCGCGGCTCGACGTGGCCGACACCCCGCAGCTGTGGCCGATCGTCGTCTGCCAGGAGGGGTACGCGTCGTCGCTGGCCGCCGCGTCGCTGCAGGACACCGGCCTGCCGTTGGCCACCGACCTGGCCGGTGGCTTCGCGGCCTGGCGGGCCGCCGGGCTTCCGGTGCTCGCCCAGCCGGGCTGAGCGACCACCGGTCAGCAGCTGCGTCAGTGGCTGCGGGACAGGCTGATCGCGAAGCGGTCGGCCGGGTCGGTCCACCAGTGGGTCAGCTCGAAACCGGCGGCGGCCAGCTCGGCGGTAACCCCGGCCCGGCGGAACTTCGCCGACACCTCGGTCCGGATCTCCTCGCCGGCGGTGAAGCTCACCGGCAGGTCGAGATCGGCCACGTACACCTGTGTGTCCCGGTCGGCACGCAGCCGCATTTCGATCCACTCCCGGTCGGTGTCCCAGAGCGCGACGTGCCGGAACGCCGCCGGGTCGAAGCCGGCACCGAGCTGCTGGTTCAGTACGCGCAGCACGTTGCGGTTGAACTCGCCGGTCACCCCCTGGCTGTCGTCGTAGGCGGCGACCAGGGTGGCCGGGTCCTTGACCAGGTCGGTGCCGAGCAGCAGCCAGCCGCCGGCGCCGAGCGCCCCGCGCAGCGCGGCCAGGAACTCGGCGCGTTCGTCCGGCACCAGGTTGCCGATGGTGCCGCCGAGGAACGCGACGAGCCGGTCGTCGCCGGCCGGGATCCGCCCGAGGTGGCGGGTGAAGTCGCCGACGATCGCGTGCACCGGCAGACCCGGGTAGTCCCGGTCGATGGCGGTGGCGGCGTCACGCAGCGCCGCCTCGGAGACGTCCAACGGCACGAACAGGTCGAGGCTGCCCTGCCGGCGCAGCGCGTCGAGCAGCAGCCGGGTCTTCTCCGACGAACCGGAGCCGAGCTCGACCAGGGTCCGGGCCCGGGTGACGGCGGCGATGTCGTCGGCATGGGCGGCCAACGCGGCCCGCTCGGCCCGGGTCGGGTAGTACTCCGGCAGGGCGGTGATGCGTTCGAACAGTTCGCTGCCGTACTTGTCGTAGAACCACTTCGGGGGCAGCCATTTCGGGTCGGCGGTGAGTCCGGCGCGGGCGTCGGTCCGCAGCGCGTGCCGCTGGTCGGCGTCGGTCAGCTCGATGTCGATCCGCACAGATCCTCCACGGTGTAGGTGTGCCGGTCGGCGACGACGAGCCGGCGGTCGGCGACCGGGCGCCAGGCCGGGTCGTCGTCGGACGGTTCGGAGGCGATGATCAGCCGCTCCGGCCCGGCGAGGACGGACAGGGAATGGCCGACGGCGCTGGCCCAGGCCCGTTCGCCGTCGGTGAGCAGCAGGTTGAGCCGGGACGCCGGGGCGGCGGCCAGGACGCCGGTGACGGTGTCGGTGATCGCCGTACCCGGGTCGGCGCCGGACCGCAGCCGGTGCCGCAGCAGCGCCCACAGCAGCGCCGAGTCGGTCGGCGCGTCGAGGGTGAGCAAATCGGTCACCGGCAGGGCGGCGGCCAGGACGGCGACGCTGTCCGGCCAGCCGGCCACCACCCCGTTGTGGCTGAACAGCCAGCTTCCGTCGGTGAACGGCGCGCAGGCTGTCTCGCCGAACGGCATCCCGGGGGTAGCCGAGCGGACCGCGGCCAGCACCGCGCCGGCGGCGGTGGCCCGACCCAGCTCGACCAGGCCGGGATCGGCCCAGATCGGCCCGGCCCGCCGGTAGCGGACCGGACCGGTCGGGGTGTACCAGCCGACGCCGAAACCGTCGACGTTGACCGTGCCGCCGCCGCGCATGTCCCGGGGCGCCCAGGACTGGCGGTACAGGCCGTACGGCGGCTCGACCAGCAGCTGCGTCAGGCTGACCGGCGGGCCAAGGTAGAGCTGGTGGCGGCACACTAGGCGGTCTCGCCGGGGTGCGGGTCACGAGCGGTGCGGAAACCGCTGAAAATCTGCCGCCGGATCGGGTAGTCCCAGTTGCGGAAGGTGCCCCGGCAGGCGGCACGGTCGGTGCCGAACGAACCGCCGCGCAGCACCCGGTAGTCGCGGCCGAAGAAGACCTCCGAGTATTCACGGTACGGGAACGCCGCGAAGCCGGGATAGCCGGTGAACCAGGTGCCGGTCCATTCCCACACGTCGCCGATCAGCTGGTGCACGCCGGCCGGTGACGCGCCGGCCGGGTAGGCGCCGACCGGTGCCGGGTGCAGGTGCCGCTGGCCCAGGTTGGCGCGCTCGGGGCCGGGGTCGTCGTCGCCCCACGGGTAGCGGCGGGACCGGCCGGTCACCGGGTCGAACCGGGCCGCCTTTTCCCATTCGGCTTCGGTCGGCAGCCGGCGGCCGGCCCAACTGGCGTACGCCTGCGCCTCGTACCAGCCGACGTGCACCACCGGCTCGTCGGGCACGATCGCCGACCGCCGGCCGAACCGGGTGTAGCTGCCGTCGCCGTGCCAGTGCGCCGGCCCGCTGAGCCGGGCCTGCAGCCGGTGGGCCCACCCCTCGGCGCTCCACCACCGCTCGTCGTGGTAGCCGCCGTCGTCGATGAACTGCTGGTACCGGGCGTTACTGACCGGCGCGCGGTCGATGAAGAAGGCCGGCACGTCGACGGTGTGCGCCGGACGTTCGTTGTCCAGCGCCCACGGCTCGGTGGAGGTGCCCATGGTGAACGGCCCGGCCGGGATGAGCGCCTCACCGTCGACGCGTCCGGCCGGGGCCGGCGGGGTCGGCGCGCCGGTGAGCACCGGCGGGCCGGCCCGCAGCTGGTGGGTGGCGAGCATCGTCTCGTCGTGCTGCTGCTCGTGCTGCACGATCATGCCGAAGGCGAAGCCCTGCTCGACCAGCCGGCGGCCGTCGAACGTCACCGTGTCGAGCAGGTCGAGGACCTTGTCCCGGACGGTACGGGTGTAGGTGCGCGCCTCGGCCGGGTCCAGCAGCGGCAGCGCGGGGCGGTCGGCGCGGGCGTGCTTGAACGCGTCGTACAGGTGGTCGATGTCGGCGCGGACCGCATCCCGGCCGCCGACGTCGCGGACCAGCCAGAGTTCCTCCTGGTTGCCGATGTGGGCCAGGTCCCAGACCAGCGGCGACATCAGCCGCGAATGCTGGCGGACCAGGTCGGCGTCGTCGACGGCGTCGGTGAGGGCGCTGCTGCGTCGTCGGGCGCGGTCGAGGTCGTCGGCGAGTACGGCGCGTAGGTCGGTCGGTCCGGTCACAGGTCCTCCTTCGGCAGCCGGCGACGCAGCGAGTGCCGGATCGTGGTGGCGGTCGTCGCCGGCAGGCCGGTGTCGGCGAGGTGGTCGCAGGCGAGGCCGACGACGGCTCGCGCGGCGGCGGCCAACGCCGGGTCGGCCAGGCCGACGCGGGCGGCGTCGGCCCACCGGTCGGCGACCGGGGCGGCGTGGCGCCACGCGGTACGCAGCGTCTCGTCGCGGGCGAACAGGCTGGCCAGTACGGCGACCGGCGCCAGCCAGTCGTCGGCCGGTTGGGCGTCGAGGTAGCGGATCTCCAGGTGGCCCTGCGGGCGTACCGGGGGGAAGAGCGTGCTCAGGTGCAGCGACAGGTCGGCGTAGGTGGGTGGGCGGGGCAGCCCGCTGCGGATCCAGTCGCCGAACCCGACGGCGCCGGACCGGGACCAGCCGTGCCGCCCGTCGGCGATGAACAGCGGCGGGGTGTCCAGGACGCGGCGGGTCCAGGCCGCCACCGGGTCCGTCGGCGGTTGTCCCGCCGGCTCTCCCCGCAGTTGCCCCGGCGCGACGGCGGTCGGCGGGGCGGTGCGGGCCGGGTCGAGGGTGAGCCAGGTCCGCATCCGGTGCGACACCCAGCCGGTGTCCCGGTCGGCGTACCGTGCCGAGTTGGCGAAGGTCGCCAGCAGCACCGGCCCGAGTGCGTGCGCGGCCGCCCAGCGCAGCGGCAGTTGGGCGGGGGTGCCGGCATCGAGGCACACCTGCAGGCCGGCGGTGGCGCACATCATGGTCGCTCCGGCCGCGCCGTACCGGCCGAAGGCGTCGGCCATCGCGGTGTACCGGCGGTTGTGCAGGATGCGCCGGGGCGGCCGGTACGGGTCGCAGCCGTGGGAGCCGAGCCGCAGGCCGGCCCGGGCGAGCCGGGCGTCAAGGGCGGCGGTGTCGGCGACGGTGTGCCGGTGCAGGTCGGCGACGGAGTCGACCGGCAGGCTGGAGATCTCCACCTGGCCGCCGGGCTCGACGGTGACCTGCCCGCCGTGCGGCAGGGGCCGGTGCGGGCTGTCGCGGCGCAGGGTGGCTGGGGCGTGGTCGCCGAGCGCCCGGCCGAGGATCTCCGGGTCGAGTGGACGGGCCGGGTCGTCCACGTGGTGCACGGTCCATTCGAGCTCGACACCGACCCGCCGTGGTGGTCCGGTCTTGAAGCAGATCCGCCCGATGTGGCCGACGGCGGCGGCGACGTCGGCGATGACCTCGTCGCCGTCGGCCGGCCGCACGGCGTCGGACAGGTGCAGGTGTCGCACTCCCACCCCTCCAATTGTCACCGTATGCGACTCTGTGACAACAGATCATCTCACCCTAGCCGCACGGTCCGACAATCAGCGCCCCGGCGATCGGGCAGCGCCGCTATCCAGCCCCGTGACCAGGGATCCTCGGCAATATGGAAGTTCCCTCAGACGTCCAACGGTCGGCATTCTGATGAACATGCGATCACCTTCAGTGATCGGACTGACACAGCATCATCCGTGCGCCGCACTATGAGGGAGCCACGATGGTCATCCGACGGGTCGTCGCGTCGGTCGCCCAACGCCAGGTGCGACACGTCCGTCCGGTGTCCGAGCAGTCGGCGCTCGGCACGGTCGCCACCGTGTACGCCCAGTGCGCCGAGGAGATGCGGCTGGTCATCCCACCGGTCCTGCTCCACTCGCCGGCACCGGAGACACTCAGTGCCTGCTGGATGTTGATGCGCGAACCGCTGCTGGTGATGGGCGCGGTGGAACGCGTCGCCAAGGAGGCGGTCGCCGCCGGAGTGTCGGTCGCCAACATCTGCCCGTACTGCGTGGACATGCACAGCACCGGGCTGTACCCGCAGGCCGGCGAGCACGACGCCGAAGCGGTCGTCGCCGACCGGCCACAGACGATGACGGACCCGCGGCTGCGGGCGCTGGTCGAATGGGCCCGCAGCGCCCATCTGCCGGACGCCCCGACACCGGTGCCGTTCACCGAAGCGCAACGGCCGGAGCTGGTCGGCGTCGTCGTCGCCTTCCACTACCTGACCCGGATGGTCAACGTCTTTCTGACCAGCTTCCTGCTGCCGCCCGGACTCACCCCGGCGGCACGGCGACGGTTCAAACACCTCGTCGGCCGGCAGCTCGACCCGACGCTGCGGGCGGCACCCGCACCGGGGCGGTCGCTGCCGCTGCTGCCGGCGGCGGCGCTGCCGGCCGACGCCGGCTGGGCGGCCGGTGACCCGACGGTCGCCCAGGCTACGGCCCGGTCGTACGCGGCACTGGCCGCCGCCGGCGAACGCTGCCTGTCCGCGCCGGTCCGGCAGCTGGTCGAGGAGCAGCTGGCGAGCTGGCGCGGCGAGGAGACGGGGCTGGCCCGGCAGTGGTGTGAGGACCTCATCGCCCCGCTCTCCCCACCCGATCAGGCCGCCGCACGGTTGGCGCTGCTCACCGCCCTGGCGTCGTACCAGGTGGACAACGAGACGGTCGCGGAGTTCCGCCGGCACCACCCGGGCGACCGGACGCTGATCGAGGCCGCGGCCTGGGCCAGCTTCGCGGCGGCCCGTCGGGTCGGCGCCTGGCACCTCCCGACCGACCCGGTCCTGCCCGAGGCGCCGTCGTCGGATCGACACGCCCGGACCGGATAGCCGACCCAAAGGGGCACCGGCTGCCCGCGCCGGCCAGTGCCGGCATCGGCCGGCACCCGTACCGGAATGGAGAAACGCATGGCAGGCGTCATCGGCGCCGTCCGGCGGTTGGCCCTGGCGCCACCGCTGGCCGAGGTCACCTTCGCGCGCCGGGGCTTTCCCGGCGCATCGGCACCGGCCGCCCGCCGATTGGAGGCGGTCCCCCAGGCGGTGATCTGCGGCTTCGAGTGGGCCATCGACAGCACCGACCTGTGGGAGCTGGAACGCCGGCTGGAGCTGGTCGAGCAGGAGCTGCGGGGCTTCGCCTACGAAGGGGCGACGATGGCACTCACCGTACGGGACGTCACCGGCGCCCGGCTCGGCCGGCGCACCCGCGACCTGCTCACCGGCAGCGGCCGGCCGCACCTGCTGCTGGCGTACATCGGGATCGGGTTCGCGATGGCCCGGCTGCCCCGGCCGCTGTGGCGCAAGGTGCTGCCCGACCTGGCCGGGCTGCCCTACCACCCCACCATGTCGTGGCTGGCGGTCGACGGGCTCGGCTTCGACCGGGCGTACTTCCACACCCGGCGCTGGGTCGTCGAGCAGCGGCAGCCGGCGCCCTACCCGTGGCTCAGCCGGCCCGACTACTTCGGCCGCGCCTTCGACCAGGGCATCGGCCGGGCACTGTGGTTCATCCACGGCGGTCAGCCACGGGCGGTCGCCGCCGCCGTCGAAGAGTTCGCACCGGCCCGGCGGGCGGACCTGTTCAGTGGTGTCGGGCTGGCGGCGACCTTCGCCGGCGGTGAGCTCGACCTGCTACCGGAGCTGGCCGGCCCGTACCGCGCGGAGCTCGCCCAGGGCGCGGTGTTCGCCGCCAAGGCCCGCGCCGAGTCCGGCTTCGTGCCGGCCCACGTGGAGACCGCGACCCAGGTGCTGACCGGGACGTCGGCCGCCGCCGCCGCCGCGCTCGCCGACGAGGTCGCGGTGACCGACACCGACGGTACGGGCGCCGACGACACCCGTTCTGGCGTAGGCCGGCCTGACGGCCCGCCGGCCTACGAGACATGGCGGCGACGCATACGGGAGAGATTCGCCCCTGGCCTGCATTCGACCCACCACTGAACAACAGAAATCAGAGCAACGCGAAGGAACGGCTGTCACCGTCGACGGCCGGTTCACGCACGCCCGTTCCGCATTATCGAGCAATTTCGGAGAAATTCCCCAACGTGGCATTTCCAAAGAAGGAATTCCGTCGCCCTGCTGGCCATGATACAGGGCGACGACTGCCATTCATCGAGGACGAGTGAGGGAGAGAGTTGGCAACGTACTGGCGCAAGACGAGACGCGCGCTCCTGACGCCGAAGCTTTCCGAGACGACCTTGGACGTCCGCGGCTTCCATGCCAAGAACTCCACCTCACGCGACGTTCTGGAGACCGTCGGGCGGTCCTTCATCGCCGGATACGCGGCGGCCATGGAGGCGGGCACACCAGCGGAGGTCGCCACGCCACTGGCCGACCTGCCGGTGCGCTACCAGGGTTTCGCCTACGAGGGCGCGGCCATGGGTTTCGCCATTCTCGACGCACTGCCGTTCGGTCGTTCCGACCACGTCTCACGTTTCCTGGCCGGTCCGGGAGACGCACACGTCTACATGGCCTACGTCGGCATCGGCTGGGCAATGGCCCGGTTGCCGAGATTCCGGTGGCGGACACTGACCGCGCCGGATCCGCTGCTGCGCTGGCTGGCCCTGGACGGGTACGGATTCCACCAGGCGTACTTCCACACCGACCGGCACGTCCACCAGCAGCACGAGGAAACCGACTTTCCGTGGCCGATCAGCGGCCCACGCTGGTACGCCAGCCGCGCGATCGACCAGGGTGTCGGCCGGGCCAGCTGGTTCGTCGGGGGCAGCGACCCGCAGCGGGTGGCCGAGCTGATCGACGCCTTCGCTCCCCACCGGCGTGCCGACCTGTACAGCGGTGCCGCGTTGGCGGCGACCTACGCCGGCGGCGCCGACGCCGACGAACTGCGGACGTTGTGGGACCGCGCCGGTGACGCCCGGCCGCAGGTCGCCCAGGCCAGCGCCTTCGCGGCCGAGGCACGGGTGCGGGCCGGCCTGGTGGTGTCGCACAACGAGCTCGCCACCGAGATCTTCTGCGGAATGTCCGTATCCGACGCGGCGGCGGTCAGCCGGCAGACCCGGCCCGACCCCGCGACCACCGGCCCGGTGCCGGCCTACGAGGTGTGGCGGGAGCGGGCCGCCAGCCAGTTCGTCTCTCTTGGGAGGTGCTAGTCCGTGTCGTCGACAGTTGGCTTGCTTCGCCGGCAACTCGCCGGGGTCATCGCGGTCCTGCTGATGGTGAGCCTGTTCGTGCTCGCCCGTCAGCCCGGCTATGCCGCTGACACCCGTGCGGGCCTGGCCGCCGGCTACTCCTTCACGCCGATGTCGATCGCGATGCCGGGTGGCTTCACCCAGCAGTCGATCCGCAAGGTCAACCAGGAGTACGAACATATCGACGCCTGGATCTCCTCGGTCGGTGCCGCGATCGCCATGAACGACCTCGACGGCGACGGCCTGGCCAACGACCTGTGCGTCACCGATCCCCGGATCGACCAGGTCGTGGTGAGCCCGACGCCGGACAGCCCGGCCCGGTACGCACCGTTCGCGCTCGACCCGGACCCGCTGCCCATGCACTTCGCGATGGCGCCGATGGGCTGCGCACCCGGTGACTTCAACGCCGACGGCCGGATGGACCTGCTGGTCTACCTGTGGGGCCGCACCCCGATCATCTACCTGGCCAAAGCCGACGTCGACGAACTCGGCCCGGACAGCTACCAGCCGACCGAACTGATGCCGGGGCCGTCCGGATCGGGCTACACCGGACCGGACTGGAACACCAACACGGTCACCGTCGCCGACTTCGACGGCGACGGCCACGAGGACATCCACGTCGGCAACTACTTCCCGCACAGTCCGGTGCTCGACCACACGGTGTACGGCGGGGTGGAGATGAACCACTCGATGTCCCACGGGCTCAACGGCGGCCCGGACTACATCTTCCGGTGGGCCGGGTCGACCAGCGGCGCCACGCCGACGGTGCGCTACGAACGCGTCGACGACGCCATCCCCGCCGACGCCTCGACCGGCTGGGCGCTGGCCTCAGGCGCGGTCGACCTCGACGGCGACCTGCTGCCGGAGCTGTACCTGGCGCACGACTTCGGCCCCGACCGGCTGCTGCACAACCGGTCCACCCCGGGCAACATCGACTTCGCCATGGTCGAGGCGGTCCGCAAGGGCACCGTGCCGAAGTCCAAGCAGCTCGGCATCGACTCGTTCAAGGGCATGGGCGTCGACTTCGGTGACCTCGACGGGGACGGAAACTACGACCTGTTCGTCAGCAACATCACCACGTCGTTCGGCATCGTGGAGAGCAACTACGCCTTCATCAACGACGCCGCCGACACCGAGGAGATGCGTCGCCGGCTCGCCGCCGGTGAAGCGCCCTTCACCGACCGCAGCGCGCCGATGGGCCTGGCCTGGTCCGGCTGGGGCTGGGACACCAAATTGGCCGACTTCAACAACAGCGGCCAGACCGTGGTCACCCAGGCGCTCGGATTCGTCAAGGGCGAGGTCAACCGGTGGCCGCAGCTGCAGGAACTGGCGACCGCGAACGACCTGCTGCTGTCCGATCCGGCCTGGTGGCCGAACGTACGCGCCGGTGACGACGTCGCTGGTGGGCAGACCCTGCGGTTCTTCGTACCCGACGAGACCGGACGCTACGTCGACGTGGCTGCCGAACTCGGTCTGGCGGTCCCGGTGCCGACCCGGGGCATCGCCACCGGCGACGCCGACGGCGACGGGCTGCTCGACTGGGCGGTCGCCCGGCAGTGGGCCGAACCGGTCTACTACCACAACGACAGCCCGTCGGCCGGTGCCTTCCTCGGCCTGCACCTGGCCCACCCGCACGACACCGACCCCGGGCAGGCCGGTTCGCCGGCGACCGGTGCCCAGGTCGTCGCCACCACCGCCGACGGGCGGGTCTTCCTGTCCCGGGTCGACGGCGGCAGCGGCCACTCCGGCCACCGCAGCCACGAGGTGCACATCGGACTCGGCGAGGTGACCGGGCCGGTGCAGGTGCAGATCAGCTGGCGGGACCGCACTGGTCAGGCACACGAACAGATCCTTGAGATGACCCCCGGCTGGCACTCCGTACAGCTCGGGTCCCAGGCCACGGTGAGGTGAACCGATGACCACGACCACCCCGCAGACCGCCCGTTCCGCCCCCCGGCACGACCCCAAAGTCGTCACCGCGCTCCGCCGGTTCGCCATCTCGATCACGGTGTTCAACATCCTGGGCTACACCGTGCTCGGCTTCGAGCAACCGTGGCTGTGGCCGTTCGTCGCGCTCGCCACGGCGTACACGATCGAGATCGGCCTGGAGATCATCGGCGCCCGGACCGAAGGTCGCCCGCCACGGTTCCTCGGCGGCGGGCTACGCGGACTCACCGAGTTCCTGTACCCGGCGCACATCACCGCGCTGGCGGTGAACATGCTGACCTACGTCAACGACCAGGTCCTCGCGATGATGTTCGGTGTCGCGGTCGCGATCGGCGCCAAGTGGGTGCTGCGGGCACCGGTACGGGGCCGGCTGCGGCACTACATGAACCCGTCGAACTTCGGGATCATGATGATCCTCGTCGTCTTCCCGTGGGCCAGCATCGCGCCGCCGTACCACTTCACCGAGAACGTGGACGGCTTCGTCGACTGGTTCCTGCCACTGGCCATTCTCGGCCTGGGGACGATGCTCAACGCCAAGCTGACCGGCCGGATGTGGCTGATCGGTGCCTGGCTCGGGGTCTTCGCGCTGCAGTCGGTCGTGCGCGGCGTCCTGCTCGACACCTCGATCCTCGGCGGGCTGGCCACCATGACCGGCGTGGCGTTCGTCCTGTTCACCAACTACATGATCACCGACCCGGGGACCAGCCCGTCCAAACCGGCCTCGCAGGTCGCCTTCGGCGGCAGCGTGGCGCTGGTCTACGGCATGCTCACCGGCGCCGGCATCGCGTACGGGCTGTTCTTCGCCACGGCGGCGGTGTGCGCCGTCCGGGGCATCTTCCTCTGGTCCGTGCACATCGTGAACAAGGTCCGCGAGGCCAACGAGGCCCAGGCCCGCGCCGCCGCTGCTGCCGCAGCGGGCGACCCGACCGCGACACCGCTGACCACACCGTCGGACACGAAGGAGGTGGTGGTGGCGTGACCAGGATCTCCATCGTCGGCATGGCCTGCCGCTACCCGGACGCCACATCGCCGCGGGAGCTATGGGACAACGCCCTCGCCGGGCGGCGGGCGTTCCGCCGACTGCCGGACGTACGGATGCGGCTGGCCGACTACTGGGACGCCGACCCGGCCGCCCCGGACCGGTTCTACGCCCGCAACGCCGCCGTCATCGAGGGGTACGAGTTCGACCGGATCGCGTACAAGATCGCCGGAAGCACGTACCGGTCGACGGACCTGGCCCACTGGCTGGCCCTGGACGTCGCCGCGACGGCCCTGGCCGACGCCGGGTTCCCGATGGCCGAAGGACTGCCCCGCGAACGGACCAGCGTGGTCGTCGGCAACAGCCTCACCGGCGAGTTCTCCCGGGCCAACCTGATGCGGCTGCGCTGGCCGTACGTCCGCCGGATGGTCGCCGCCGCGCTCAAGGAGCAGGACTGGGACGACGAGCAGCTCGGTGCGTTCCTGGCCAACCTGGAAACCAGCTACAAGGCTCCGTTCCCGGCCGTCGACGAGGACACCCTCGCCGGCGGTCTGTCCAACACCATCGCCGGGCGGATCTGCAACCACTTCGATCTCAAGGGCGGCGGCTACACGGTGGACGGCGCCTGCTCGTCGTCGCTGCTGTCGGTGGCGACCGCCTGCAAGTCGCTGCTCGACGGCGAGGTCGACGTCGCCATCGCCGGCGGGGTCGACCTGTCGATCGACCCGTTCGAGATCATCGGTTTCGCCAAGACCGGGGCGCTCGCCCGGGGCGAGATGCGGGTGTACGACAAGGGCTCCAACGGGTTCTGGCCCGGTGAGGGCTGCGGGATGATCGTGCTGATGCGCGAGCCGGACGCCACGGCGGCCGGACACCGCAGCTACGCCACCATCGCCGGCTGGGGCATCTCCTCCGACGGCAAGGGCGGCATCACCCGCCCCGAGGTCAGCGGCTACCAGCTGGCGCTGCACCGGGCGTACGAGCGGGCCGGCTTCGGCATCGACACGGTCGGCCTGTTCGAGGGACACGGCACCGGGACAGCGGTCGGCGACAGCACCGAGCTGAAGGCGCTCACCCTGGCCCGGCAGGCGGCCGATCCTGACGGGCGACCGGCGGTGATCGGCTCGATCAAGGGCATGATCGGGCACACCAAGGCGGCGGCCGGGGTGGCCGGCCTGATCAAGGCCGCGATGGCCGTGCATCACGAGGTGCTGCCCCCGGCGATCGGCTGCGTCGATCCGCACGACGAGCTGACCCGCCCGGACGCCGCGCTGCGGGTGCTCCGCCAGGCCGAACCGTGGTCCGCCGACGTGCCGGTGCGGGCCAGTGTGACCGCGATGGGCTTCGGCGGGATCAACACCCACGTGGTGCTGGAGAAA
This sequence comes from Micromonospora sp. LOL_014, assembly GCF_048060245.1. Lineage (NCBI taxonomy): Bacteria > Bacillati > Actinomycetota > Actinomycetes > Micromonosporales > Micromonosporaceae > Micromonospora > Micromonospora sp. LOL_014. The sequence goes on along the minus strand of NZ_JBHMIP010000012.1, from coordinate 136,672 downwards.
CGCGACGCCCGGCGGCGCAGCCGGCTGGACAGCCGGACCTTCTCGCTGGCGACGTCGGTGCAGGACGCCGAACTGCTGGCCGTCGACGCGCTGTCCCGCGACGAGCTGCGCGAACGGCTGCACCAGCTGGTCGCGTTCGTGCCGACGGTGGCGTACGCGCAGTTGGCCGACCTGGCCGCCACGTTGCACCGGGAGTTGCGCGACCTGCCGTACCGGGCGGCGGTGGTGGTCACCTCGCCGGAGGACGCGGTACGGCAACTGCAGCGGGTCCTCGAGGCGCTCGACACCGACCAGACCCGCCTGGTGACCGAGGACGGCCGGGCCTTCCTCGGCTACGCCAGCGGGCCCGGCCGGATCGGCTACCTGTTCCCCGGCCAGGGGTCCGGGCGGGGCACCAGCGGCGGTGCGCTGCGCCGCCGGTTCACCGAGGCGGACCAGGTGTACCGCCGGTCGGCCCTACCGGAGTCGGCCGACGGCGTCGCCACCTCGGTGGCCCAGCCCCGGATCGTGACCGGGTCGCTGGCCGGCCTCACCGTGCTGGCGAACCTCGGGGTGGAGGCGACCGTCGCGGTCGGCCACAGTCTCGGCGAGATCTCGGCGCTGCACTGGGCCGGTGCCATCGACGAGGAGACGCTGCTGCGGGTCGCGCGGGTGCGGGGCCAGACCATGGCCACGCACAGCGCGTCCGGCACGATGGCCGGTGTCGGTGCCGACCCGGACACCGTGCTGGAGCTGCTCACCGGCACCGACGTGGTGATCGCCGGATACAACGGGCCGCAGCAGACCGTCGTCGCCGGCCCGGTCGACCAGGTCGAGCGGGTCTGCCACGCGGCCCGGGAGGCCGCGCTGGCGGCGACCCCGCTGGCGGTGTCCCACGCGTTCCACTCGCCGCTGGTCGCTCCCGCCGCCGGGGCCTTCGCCGACCAGCTGACCGGGGAGCGGTTCCAGCAGCTGCACCGTACGGTCGTGTCGACGGTGACCGGCGAGGTCCTGCCGGCGGAGACCGACGTGCCGGCCCTGCTGCACCGGCAGATCGTCGACCCGGTGCTGTTCGCGCCGGCGGCGGCCGCCGCCGCCAAGGACGTCGACCTGCTCGTCGAGGTCGGACCGGGCCGGGTGCTCAGCGGCCTGGCCGCCGCCATCACCGACGTGCCCGCGCTGGCGTTGGACACCGACAGCCAGTCCCTGGTGGGGCTGCTACGGGTGGTGGCGGGCGCGTTCGTGGTCGGCGCTGCGGGCATCCACTCCGGGCTGTTCCACGGCCGGTTGACCCGCAGCCTGGCGGTCGGGGCCGAGTTCACGTTCTTCGCCAGCCCCTGTGAGGCGGCACCGACCGTCACGATCGCCACGCCGGCGACCATGGCAGCGGCACCGGCTGCCGAGGCGACCCCGGTCGACGACACCGAGTCGACCGTGGACCTGCTGCGGCGGATGGCCGCCGACCGGGCCGAACTTCCGATGGAGATGGTCCGCGACGACAGTCGACTCCTCGACGACCTGCACCTGAGCTCCATCACCGTCGGGCAGCTGGTCAACCAGGCGGCCGCCCGGCGCGGCATCGCGGCCAGTGCCACCCCGACGAACTTCGCCACCGCCACCGTCGGTCAGCTCGCCGACGCCCTCGACCAGCTCAGCACGACGGCGACCGACGGCGAGGCCCACGCGCCGGCCGTGGTCGACGGTGCCGCGACCTGGTCGCGGGCCTTCCGGATCGACCTCGACCCGGCCGGCCCCCCGGTACCGGTGGCCGCCGCCGGCGGCGCGTCGGCCGGTGGCGGCTGGCGGGTGTACGCCCGCGACGACCATCCACTGGCCGAACCACTGCGGCTGGCCCTGGACCGGGCCGGGCTCGGCGGCGGGGTGCTGGTCTGCCTCTCCCCGCAGTGCCCAGCCGACGAGGTGGAGCTCGCGCTGCGGGCCGCCCGCGAGTTGCTCGCCGGCGGTGGCGGCGACCGCTTCGTCCTGGTCCAGTCTGACCGGGGCGCGGCCGGGCTGGCGAAGACGCTCCGGCTGGAGGCACCGCAGCTGAAGGTGACCGTGGTGCACGTGCCGCTGATCCGCGAGGCGCTGCCGTGGGTGTGCGCCGAGGTCGCCGCGACCGACGGGTTCGTCGAGTCCTACTACGAACCCGACGGCAGCCGGCGGGTCCCGGTGCTGCGGGCACTGCCGGTACGGGCCGAACGCACCGCGCAGGTCCTCGGCGGTGACGACGTCCTGCTGGTCACCGGCGGCGGCAAGGGCATCACCGCCGAGTGTGCCCTGGCGCTGGCCGCCGACAGCGGTGCCCGGCTCGCCGTACTGGGTCGCTCCGACCCGGCCGACGACCCGGATCTGGCCGCCAACCTGAGGCGGATGACCGACGCCGGGATCACCGTCCACTACGGCCGGGCCGACGTCACCGACACCGACCAGGTCCAGCGGGCGGTGGCGCAGGTCACGGACGCTCTCGGGCCGGTCACCGCGGTCCTGCACGGTGCCGGGCGCAACGAGCCGACGGCGCTGACCAACCTCGACATGGTGCAGGTCCGGCAGACCTTCGCCCCGAAGGTCGACGGGCTGGACGCGGTGCTGGCCGCCGTCGACCCCGACCAACTGCGGCTGCTGGTCACCTTCGGCAGCATCATCGGCCGGGCCGGCCTGCGCGGCGAGGCGCACTACGCGACCGCCAACGAATGGCTCGCCGAACGGACCGTCCGGTTCCAGCGGGAGCATCCGCAGTGCCGGGCCGTCTGCATGGAGTGGTCGGTCTGGTCCGGCGTGGGCATGGGCGAACGGCTGTCGGTCGTCGAGTCGCTGCAGCGTGAAGGGGTGATCCCGATCTCCCTCGACGACGGGGTGGCGCTGATGCGGCGGCTCGTCGGTGATCCCGACGTCCCACCGGTGGTGGTGGTCAGCGGACGGACCACGGGCATCGACACGGTCGCGCACGACCTGCCCGACCTGCCGCTGCTGCGCTTCGTCGACAAGCCACTGGTGCGCTACCACGGCGTCGAACTCGTCTGCGAGACCGTCCTGCACCCGGGCAGCGACCTCTACCTCGACGATCACCGGTTGGACGGCAACCTGCTGTTCCCGGCGGTGTTCGGTATGGAGGCGATGGCCCAGGTGGCGACCGCGGTGACCGGGGCGTCGACGGTGCCCCGCATCGAGCAGGCCGAGTTCCTGCGGCCGATCGTGGTGCCGCCGGACGGCAGCACCACGGTCCGGATCGCCGCGACCGTCGTTGACGACGCGACGGTGGACGTCACCATCCGCAGCGCGGAGACCGCCTTCGCCGCCGAGCACTTCCGGGCCAGGCTGCGCTTCGACACCGACCCGGCCCCGGACGGGCCGCCGGACCAGGTCGCCGACGGGCTGCCGCCGGTGGCCCTCGACCCGGCCCGGGACCTGTACGTGGACACCATGTTCCAGGGGGCCCGGTTCCAGCGGGTACGCCGCTACCACCGGGCCGCCGCGCGGCACATCGACACCGAGGTCGCGGCCGACCCGCAGACCGCGTGGTTCGCCCCGTACCTGCCGGGCGACCTGCTGCTCGGCGACCCCGGGCTGCGGGACGCGCTGATGCACGCCAACCAGGTGTGCGTACCGGACGCGACGCTGCTGCCGCAGGGCATCGACCGGGTCCACCCCGGCGGGGCCGACCTGGTCGGTCCGGGCGACTTCCGGTTCTGCGCCGTCGAACGCAGCCGCGACGGCGACACCTACCATTACGACATCGCGGTACGCGACGGCGACGGCAGAGTCGTCGAACGGTGGGAAGGGCTGCGGCTGCGCGCGGTCCGCAAGAAGGGCGGCGCCGGACCGTGGGTCGCCCCGCTGCTCGGGCCGTACCTGGAGCGCACCGTGCAGGACCTGCTCGGCAGCGACACCGCAGTGGTCGTCGAACCGGCGCTGCCGGACGAGGACGAGGCCACGACCCGGCGGGAGCGCACCGGGCGGGCCGCCGGGCGGGCACTCGGCCGGCCGGTGTCGGTCACCCACCGCCCGGACGGTCGGCCTGAACTGGCCGGCACGGCGGTCTCAGCCGCGCACGGCGCCGGGGTGACCCTCTGTGTGACCGGTACGGGCGACCTGGGCTGCGACGTCGAAGCGGTGGCGGCCCGCTCCGCCGACGAGTGGCGTGACCTGCTCGGCAACCATTTGCCGCTGGCCCAACTGCTGGCCCGCGAGCTCGCCGAGCCGCTCGACGTCGCCGCGACCCGGGTGTGGAGCGCGGTGGAGTGTCTGCAGAAGATCGGCCGTCCGCAGCCGACGCCGCTGTCCCAGCTCACCGGCGGACCGGCGGGCTGGGTGGTGCTGGCCAGCGGGAGTCAACGGATCGCCACGGTGGCGACGACGCTGCGTGACCACCCGGGCCCGGTCGTCGTCGCTGTCCTGGCGCAGGGGCGGTGAGCCGGATGTCGGACTACTACGAGTACCGCCACACGGTGGGCTTCGAGGAAACCAACGTGGTGGGCAACGTCTACTACGTCAACTACCTGCGCTGGCAGGGACGGTGCCGGGAGATGTTCCTCAAGGAACGGGCGCCGAGCGTGCTCGCCGAGGTGCAGGCCGACCTCAAGCTGTTCACCCTGCGGGTGGACTGCGAGTTCTTCGCCGAGATCACCGCCTTCGACGACCTCGCCGTCCGGATGCGGCTGGTGGACCTGGCGCAGACCCAGTTGGAGTTCAGTTTCGACTACATCCGGCTGGGTGCCGACGGCGAGTTGCCGGTGGCCCGGGGCCGGCAACGGGTGGCCTGCATGCGCGGGCCGAACACCAGGACCGTTCCGACCCGGGTCCCCGAGGCGCTGGTACGGGCGTTGGCGCCGTACTCCGCGCTGGCGCGTGCCTGAGCACGGCAGGAGGAGGACGAAATGAACGTCGACCATCCACCGCCCGGGGAGGTACTCGACCCGGGCGCCCTACGCCAGGTGTTCGGCACCTTCGCCACCGGCGTCACCGTGGTGACCGTCGGCGGCGGCCAACCGCACGGGATGACCGCCAACTCCTTCACCTCGGTGTCCCTGGACCCACCACTGGTGCTGATCTGCGTGGACCGGCAAGCGGTCATGCACGAGTGTCTGGTCAGCGCCGGCGCGTTCGCGGTGTCGGTGCTCGCCGCCGACCAGGAGCCGGTGGCCCGCCACTTCGCCGACCGCTGGCGGCCACTGGGACAGGCACAGTTCGACGCGGTCGCCTGGCGGCCGGGGCCGGCCAGCGGGGCACCACTGATCGACGGGGCGCTGGCCCACCTGGAATGCGGGCTGTGGCGCGCCTACGACGGCGGTGACCACACCATCTTCACCGGTCGCCTGCTGTCGGCGAGGCGTCACGGTGACGACGAGCCGGTGTTGTTCCTGCGGGGACGGTTCCGCCAGCTCGACCCGCGACGCGACGAGGTGCCGACGTGACGCCGGCCCGGACCGGCCAGGCCCCGCCGGGCCCGACCGGACCGGCGTCGCTGGGTACGTTGTGGAAGTTCGGCCGGGACCGGCTGGGTGTGATGAGCACCGCGGCGCGCCGCCACGGCGACGCCGTCCGGTTGGCCACCTGGCCGTGGCCGTTCTACTTCTTCAACCATCCGGACCACGCCAAGTACGTGCTCGCGGAGAACAGCCGCAACTACCACAAGGGCATCGGGCTGGTGCATGCCCGTCGGGCACTCGGCGACGGGCTGCTCACCAGTGAGGGTGAGCTGTGGCGGGAACAGCGCCGAACGATGCAGCCGGTGTTCCAGGCCAAGCGGATCGCCGGACAGGCCGCCACGGTGGCACAGGAGGCGGCCGGTCTGGTCGAGCGGCTGCGCGGTCACCGTGGCGGGGCGCCGGTGGACGTGCTGCAGGAGGCGACCGAGCTGACCCTCGGGGTGCTCGGCCGGACCCTGTTGGACACCGATCTGAGCCGGTACCAGTCGATCGGGCACTCGTTCGAGGTCATGCAGGACCAGGCGATGTTCGAGCTGGCGTCGATGAGCATGGTGCCGATGTGGGTGCCGCTACCGCAGCAGCTGCGGTTCCGGCGGGCCCGTCGGGACCTTCAGGTCATCGTCGACCGGATGGTGGCCGAGCGGACCGCCCGCGACGGCGACGACGCGACCGGCGACGACGCGCTGTCCCGGCTGATCGTCTCGACCCGGCGTGAGCCGGACCCCCGGCGCGGTCAGCAGCGGATGCGCGACGAGCTGGTCACCCTGCTGCTGGCCGGCCACGAGACCACCGCGAGCACGTTGGGGTGGAGTTTCTACCTGATCGACCAGCATCCACAGGTCCGCGAGCGGCTCCGGGACGAGGCCGTGGCGGTGCTCGGTGACCGGCTGCCTACCTACGAGGATCTGCGCCGGTTGACCTACACCTCGATGGTGGTCGAGGAGGTCATGCGGCTGTATCCGCCGGTCTGGATGCTCTCGCGGATCGCGCAGGGGCCGGACGAGATCGGTGGGTTCCCGGTGCCCGCCGGGGCCCATGTGCTGATCTGCCCGTACACCCTGCACCGGCATCCGGGCTTCTGGCCCGACCCGGACCGCTTCGACCCGGAACGGTTCGACCCGACCCGGACAGTGAGTCGACCCCGGTACGCGTACGTGCCGTTCGGGGCCGGGCCACGCTTCTGCGTGGGCAACCACCTCGGGATGATGGAAGCGGTGTTCGTGATCGCCATGGTCAGCCGGGAACTGCGGCTGGTGAAGCCGGAGTCGTACCGGGTGGTACCCGAACCGATGCTGTCGCTGCGGATCCGCGGCGGGCTGCCGATGTCCGTCGAGTCCGCCGCCTGACCCGCACGCCCCCGGGCCGTTGGTCGACCAGTCGGTCGACCAACGGCCCGGTCGTCTGGGTAGGGACGTCCTGCTGTTGCGGGGATGCCGACCGGTGCCCTCACCGGACAGCGGTGCGGCCGGTCGGGAAGCTTCCCGACCGGCCGCACCGGCTGCCCTGCGGTCGTTACCTGACGACCTCGAACTGGGCCATCATGCCGAACGCGGAGTGTTCGAGCATATGGCAGTGGTAGACGTACCGGCCGAGCTGGCCGCGGAAGTGGGCCATGATGCGTACCCGCTCGCCGGGACGCAGCAACACGGTGTCCTTCAGACCGGCCTCCGACGGTGCCGGCGGGGCCCCGTTGCGTTCCAGCACCCGGAACTGCACCAGATGCATGTGGAAGGTGTGGTCGACCCCGCCGAAGTCGGTGTCGACGTTCTCGATGGTCCAGATCTCCGAGGTGCCGTGCTTGACCCGGAAGTCGATCCGCTCCGGGTCGTACTCCTTGCCGTTGATCAGGCTGCGGATGTTCTCGAAGTCGGTGCTGAACGTGACGGTACGGTGCCGGCTCGCCCGGGGCAGCGGCGCGAGCCAGTTGAGCCGGTCCGGGACCCGGCTGTCGTCGCGCGCCCGGCGGATCACGTCGAAGCGCAGGACCGGGCCGGCCGCGTTGGCCAGCATGGCCTGCTGGCCGGGACGCAGCCGGGAGAAGTCGATCACGATGTCGGCCCGCTCCGCGGGCCCGAGCACCAGCTCGGCGAGCTCGACCGGCTCGGTCAACAACCCGCCGTCCGACCCGATCTGGACCATCTTGGCCCCGTCGAGGGAGAGGGTGTAGCTGCCATGGGCGGAGGCGTTGAGCAGGCGGAACCGGTAGCGTCTGGCGGCAACCGGGAAGTACGGCTGTGGCCTGCCGTTGACCAGGACCGTCGGACGTTCGAAGTCGAACGGGTCGAAGTGCAGCTGCGCCTGCTCGTCGAAGCGCGCCTCGCGGAGCATGATCGGGACGTCGTACGCGCCGGACGGCAGCCGTAGCCGGCGTTCGGCCCCGTCCTCGATCAGGTAGAAGCCGTGCAGCCCACGGTAGACGTGCTCGGCCTCCATGTGGTGGCTGTGATCGTGGTACCACAGGGTGGTGGCGTGCTGCTGGTTCGGGTACTCGTACACCCGGCTGTGTCCCGGCTCGATCAGGTCCATCGGATGGCCGTCGTTATCCGGCGAGACGTGACCACCGTGCAGGTGGACGTTGGCCGGCATACCGAGTTCGTTGACGAATCTGACCTTCGCCGTGCGGCCCCGGCGCACCCGGATCGTCGGCCCGACGAAACCGCCGCCGTAGGACAGGACCGACGTACGGCTCCCGGGGAAGATCTCGACGTTCGCTGGCCGAATGGGAATGTGGTAATAGTGGGTCGCGCCGTGCGAGCGCACCGGAGCGAGCACGGGCGGGATCGGCATCCGTACGGTGAACGGGTCGACCATCGGGGCCGTGCCCGGCGCCGTTGCCGGGCCGGCGCCGGTGGAGCCGTGGACGTGCCCGGTCGCCGGCCGCACACCGGAATCGGCGCCTCGGACGGTGCCGGCGAGGACCGCGTTGCCGGCCGGGATCAGCAGGGAGCCGCCAGCGGCGGCGCCGGCGATGAACAGGTTCCTTCTAGTCAGCATTGTTCTCCCAGACGAGGTGTGCTGGCCGGCTAACGAGGCAGCGACCGGGCGAATGCCCGGACGTCGTCGACGAGCAGGCGTGGCTGCTCCAGCGCGGCGAAGTGGCCGCCCCGGTCGAACTCGGTCCACCGGTGCAGGGTCGGCAGGATCCGCTCGGCGAACCGCCGGACCGGTCGTACCGCGTCGGCCGGGAACAGCGCTACCGCGACCGGCATCGCCAGCGGCCAGGGGCCGGCCCAGGTACGCACGAAGTCGGCGTCCAGACGGTTCGACTCGTAGTACAGCTGCGCGCTCGGCCCGGCGGTGGCCGTGAACCAGTAGATCGAGACGTTGGTCAGGATCGCGTCCCGGTCGACCGCGTCCTCCGGTGACTTACCGGAATCGGTCCACTCCTTGAACTTCTCCACCACCCAGGCGAGCTGACCGACCGGTGAGTCGGTCAGCGCGTACGCCAGGGTCTGCGGGCGGGTGGACTGGATCTTCCGCCAGCCGGCACCGTCCTGTTCGAACTGGGCGGCGAAGGACAACCGGGCGAGGTCGGCCTCCGGCAGGTCGACGAAGAGCGACGGGTCCTCGGGCGGGAAGGTGGCGAGCATGTTGACGTGCACGCCGGCCACCTCGTCGGGTGCGGCCAACCCCAGCTCGAGCGAGATCGGCGACCCCCAGTCGCCGCCCTGGGCCAGGTAGTCGTGGTAGCCGAGCCGGCGCATGAGCTCCGCCCAGGCTCGCGCCACCCGCCGGGTGTCCCAGCCGGTGTCGTTCGTCGGCCCGGAGAAGGCGTACCCGGGGATCGACGGGACGACCACGTGGAACGCGTCCGCTGGCGTACCGCCGTGCGCGACCGGATCGGTGAGTGGCCCGATCAGGTCGACAAACTCGACGAACGAGCCGGGCCAACCGTGGGTGAAAATGATCGGCCGGGCGGACGCCTCCTTCGACCGCACGTGCACGAAGTGCACCTGGGTGCCGTCGATCTCGGTCAGGAACTGCGGGTACTGGTTGAGCCGCCGTTCGGCGGCCCGCCAGTCGAACCCGTCCTTCCAGTACTCGACAAGTTCGATCAGGTAGTCCAGTGGCACGCCGCGGTGCCAGCCCACCCCGGGCAGTTCGGCCGGCCACCGGACAGCGGCGAGCCGCTGGCGCAGGTCTTCGAGGTCGGCGTCCGGTATCTCGATACGGAACGGTCGGATCATGGCATCTCCGATGAGAGTGGATTACCTGGCCGGTGACTCGGACCTACCGCCGAGCAGTTCGCCGCGCTGTGCCGTCGAGGGCGCGCCGGTGCCGCGCCGAAGCTGGCGCAGCACCCGGATCACGTTCGCCGGGCGCAGCAGCGCCGTCGGCTCGTCGACGAGTCCGGCCACCCGGATGAACGCTTCGGTGAGCCGCGCGTCGTGGACCGCCGCCGCCTGCAGCCTCGCCACGTACGCGTTGATGAAACGGATCTTCATCGTGCGGCGGCCCGCCACCCCGGCGTATCCGAGATCCGCCGTGGCCGAGAACGTCCACGGTGTCTCAATCTCGGCCGCCACGTCGCGGAAGAACGCCAGCGGGTCCGGCACCGTGCCGTCGTCGAGATGCCGGTCGAGCACGAGTGCCTGCAACGCGGCGGAGGTCATCCCCTGGGCGTAGATGGGGTTGAAGCTGCAGACCGCGTCGCCCATCACCAGGAAGTTGCCGGGGAACCGGTCGAGCCGCTCGTAGCGTCGCCAGACACTGGCCGGGTACCGGAACATCACCGGATCGTCGACGGGTTCGGCGTCGCGAACCGCCTGGTAGATGTCCGGCACCGGGAGGGACCGGACGTAGGCGAGGAAGCCCTCGGGATCGGTGGGCGCGTGGTCGCCCAGCATCCCCGTCAGGGAGAGCTCCACCCGGCCGTCGTCGCCGGGCACCCGGTAGAAGAAGGCACCCCGGGGCATGCCGGGGGTGGCGGCGGGGATGATCGCCAGATCCGAGCCGAACGGATCGGCGTCGAGACGGTAGTGCCGCGTGGTGTAGGTGAGCCCGATCTTCACCCGGTCCTCGCCAGGCCGGGGGTAGCCGAGACCGTCGAGCCAGGCCGGAGTACGGGAGCCCCGGCCGGTGGTGTCCACGACCAGGTCGCCGTGCACCGTCTCCGGCGCGCCGCCGGCGCGCCGCTGGACCCGTACCCCGGTGACCCGCTGCCGGTCGTCGGTGGTGACCAGGTCGAGGATGTCGGTCCCGTCCCGGACCTCCACATTCGGCAGGCCGAACACCCGCCGCCGGACGTGGTCCTCGAGGACCGGCCGGGTGGCCGGTACCGAGATCAGCCCGGACCGCGACGGTTGGATCCGCGCACCGTTGAAGTACCAGCGGATGTCACCGCTGAAGTCGCCGGGCCTGACGCCCGCAGAGACCAGATCGTCGGTCAGCCCCGGAAAGAGCCTTTCCAGGATCTGGTGGCCACGTGCGACGAGCCCGTGCGCATGCCGTCCGTGCGGCACGCCCTGACGATATCCGGACACCCCCCGCAGCTCGTCACGGTCGATGACTACGACCGTGTCGAATCGCTGCGCGAGAATTCTCGTTGCCAGCAGTCCGGCCATACTTCCGCCCAGCACGACTGCACGATTCATAGGTCACTCCCGCGTTCGGCCGACGTCGTCGACGTACGAATAATCAGGCCAGGTTGGCTGGAGTGTTCTGGTACGCGGCAAGCAGCCATTCACCGTTGCGCCTGACCAGCAGCCAGCTGGCCCGGATTTCCCGTTCCTGGGCGACCTCGGACTCCCCTGGTGCCAGTACGCCGCCCTTGGTCAGCAACAGCACGACACCGTCGGCGAGCCCGGTGACCCGAAACGGGGTGCCGGTGACCCGGGTCCCCTTGTAAGGCCCGGCGAAGCCGCGCGCCATGAAGGACTCGACCTCGGCCCGGCCGGCCAACGAGACACCGGGCAGGATCAGGGTGCCGTCCTCGACGAACGCCGCCGCGAACGCCGCGGCGTCGTGCTCGGCCCAGGCGGCGGTGATGCGCTGCGGAACAGCCGCAACCGCTGCCTGGTCTTCGGCGGAAATGGTGACAGTCGCCTCACTGGTCATGATGCTTCCTCTCCGTACCGATGCGATTCCTTCGACGACGTGATCCGCCTGCACGAACACCAGAAAGCGGAGGCCACGCATCTCTGATTCTTCCCGCGTCACGCACGGTAGGCATCTCTGATCGTGCGAGAAAGATCAAGTACGCCAGATGCGCAACGGACGAGGTGCCAGGAATGGCACCTCGTCCGTCGCGAGTTCTCCGGGTCCGACCCGGACTCCGATTCAGATGTAGAGCGTGTTCGGCTCCAAACCACAGATGATCCGGCCGTACAGCTCCAGGTTGGTGGAAGGGTTCATGATCGCGTGCAGGTTCAGTGTCTGCACATCGCGGAAGATCCGCTGGATCGGCACATCGTGGTAGATGGACGAGCCGCCGCTGGCGGCGTTGAGGATGTCCACCGCCTCCTTGGCCCGCTGGGTCGTGGCACCGAGAGCCAGCCGGATCCGGGCCCGTTCCTCGATCGTCCACGGCTCGTCGGCGACCGCCTTGGTGTCCAGCATCTCGGCGGCACCGAAGGCGTGGAACCGTGCCTCGTCGACCTTGACGGTCGCCTCGGCGACCTGCAGGTGGGTCACCGGCGCCTCACCCTGGTTGGCGTAGTCGGTGTAGGTGATCTTCCGCCCGGGGAGCCGGTCGAGGAACGCCTCCCGACCGGCGAGCGCCATCCCGAGCGACACCGCCCCCACGGTCGTACAGGCGGTGGACATGAACGGTGCCCGGTAGATCACCGAGGCCGCGTTGGCCACCGACTGGTGCTGCCCCTGCAGGACCGGACCCATGTGCAGCACCCGGGCCTGCGGGACGAACAGGTTCTCCGCGATCGTGGTGATGCTGCCCGAACCGCGCAGCCCGGAGGTGTACCAGTCGTCCACGACGGCCAGGTCCGAGATCGGGATGGCCACCATTATCGGGACGTGAGCGCCGTCCGGCTGGGCCAGCACCGCCGCGTTGGTGTTCCAGTGGCTCTGCTGGGCACCGGTGTTGAACGACCACTTGCCGTTGAGGACCACGCCGCCGTCGGCGGGCACGGCGAGAGCGCTCGGGCTGAGAATCCCACTGATCCGTACGTCCGGCGTCGCGAAGATCTCGTCCTGCACCTCGTCCGGGAACATCCCGGCCATCCAGGCGCTGATCATCCAGACCGCCACGGTCCACGAGGTCGCTCCGTCACCCCGGCCGAGCTGGGACACCACGTCGACGACGCTGCGCATGTCGGACTCGTAGCCACCGTACCGGTGGGGTACCCGCATCTTCAGGATGCCCGACGCGGTGAGCGCCTCGATCGTCTCGTCCGACAGCCGCCGGTTCTCCTCACCCCACAGGGCGTTCTTGCGCAGAGTCGGCAGCAGCTCCGTGACACGCTGCACGAGCTCCGCACGGGCTGGCGCTGCGGTGGTCTCCATCCATACCTCCTGGTCGATTTCGAGCATCTAGCTGGACCGTCTGCGCCGACTGTGGTCGCGACGTCCTCAGCCAGGACTCATCCACGGGCGTCGCGCACCGGCAACGGCGCGTCCGGCACTGCCACCGCCTCGGCGAGGACCTCGCGGTACTCCCGCACCATCGTGGCGATGGTGTCCGCGTCGAAGAGATTGTTCTTGTAGGACACACTGCCGATCACATCACCTGCCGAATCCAGGTTCAACGTCCATAGTGCTCCATCTGGCACGTCGGACCCGAACGGCTGGGATACCAGACGACGGCGGATCTCGGAATACTCCAGGTCACCGACCTTCTCCCCGTCCATCAGGAACGGAAACGGAAACAGTTGGAAGACGCACGGCGCCCGGTCGTCCGAGATCGCCGGCATCATCAGAGCCGGTGCCTCGGCGAGAATCTGCGGAAAGTCGTTCGAGTAGGCGTCCACGCAGTTGTCCCGCACCTGTCCGACGACGTCGCGGAACGTCCGGCACACGGTCAGATCGGTGCGCAGCGGAAGAAAGTTGAAGAACGAGCCGACGGCGTTTGCGAACAGGTCGCCGCCGCGACCGGGAGTGAACGTGGGCACCACCACGTCCGGGTCGCCGCTCATCCGGTGGGCGAGCACCGCGAAGGCCGCGTAGAACACCATGAACGGCGAGCTACGGGTCCGCTTGCCGACCCGCAGGGCGGCGTCGACGACGTCGGCCTCGATGAGGAACCGGTGCACGCCGGTGGACTGGGCCACGCCAGCGGACCGGGGCCGGTCCGTACCGATCGTGAAGACCTCGGCGCCAGCCAGTTGACCGCGCCAGTACGCCCGCTGTGTCCGCGTCGCCCCGGCGTCGGCCACCAGGTCCCGTTGCCAGCGGGCGAACTCCGCGTACTGCCGGGGTGGGTCGAGGTCGTCCACCGGATGCCCGCCGCGCACCGCGTACCGCGCGGCCACCTCGCGGATGATCAGGCGCATCGACCAACCGTCCGTGGCGGAGTGGTGCGAGACGAGGACGAGGACGGCGTCATCGGCGTCGAACCGCCCGAGCACCGCCCGCAGCAGCGGAACACGGACCGGAAAGTCGTCCTGTTCGATCTGGATCAGCAACTCCTCCGCGCGCTGATCGCGCTCCTGCGGCGCCCCGGCGCCGAGGTCGCGCACCTCCAGCTCCGGCGGCGCCGGCGGGTGGATCTCCTGATGGCCGTGCTCGCCCCGGACCACCAGGCTCCGCAGCGCCTCGTGCCGGGCCACGACGTCGGTCAACGCCGCCCGCAGCAGGTCGACGTCGATCCGGCCACGGACCCGCCAGCCGTGCACGATGTGGTACGCCGGGCCGAACGGACCTTCCTGGTCGCCGCGGTCGTACATGCACAGGAATTCCTGGTTCAGCGACAGCGGCGCCTGCCGGACACGGCCATCGGGCACCGCCCCGAGTTCAGAGATGCTCATGAGCTGCACACCTTTCGGTCATCACGGGTTGGCTGAGCCGAGGCGCCCGAGGGCGCCTCAGCCAGACGTGGTGGGCGCGGAGTCGGCGGCCCGGTCGAGCCGAGCGGCGAGTCCCGCCGGTGTCGGCGCGTCGAAGAACAGCCGCAACGGCAGGTCCACCCCCAGCACGGCGTGCACCCGGCTGATCAGCCGCATCGCCAGCAACGACTGGCCGTTGAGCGCGAAGAAGTCGTCGTCGACGCCGACCCGGGTGATGCCCAGCACCTCCGCGAACAGCTCGCAGAGCAGTTCCTCGGTGACCGTGCGCGGTGCCCGGTACGGCACGACGCTGTCGAAGTCCGGTGCCGGCAGCGCGCGCCGGTCGAGCTTGCCGTTGGCCGTCAGCGGCAGCGCGACGAGCGGAACGAATGCGGCAGGCACCATGAAGTCCGGCAAGGTGGTGATGGCGGCGGACCGCAGCGCGCCCAGATCGACCCCGTCCGGGCCGGCGACGACGTAGGCGACCAGCGACTTGCTGCCCGCATCGAGCTCGCGGGCGACGACGGCGACATCGGACACCCCGGCGAACCCGGACAGCTTCGCCTCCACCTCGGCCAGCTCCACCCGGAAGCCCCGGATCTTCACCTGGTCGTCGGCCCGCCCCAGGAAGTCGATCAGGCCGTCCGGGGTCAGTCGCACGACGTCACCGGTGCGGTACATCCGCTCGCCGTTCGGGACGAACGGGTCGGCGACGAACCGTTCGGCGGTCAGGTCGGGCCGTCCCACGTACTCGCGGGCGAGCCGGCTACCGGCCACGTACAGCTCGCCCGGTGTCCCCGGCGCGACCGGCTGAAGCCGCTCGTCCAGCACGTACACCCGGATCCCGTCCATCGGCCGGCCCACCGGTACCGCAGGTGCCGTCTGGTCGAGTTCGGCCATCGGATGGTGCGTCGTGAACAGCGTCGACTCGGTCGAGCCGTACATGGCCCGGACCGTGATGCCCGGGCACTCGTCGAGCACCCGACGCACCGCCGTCGGCGCGATGACGTCGCCGCCGGTCATCACCTCCCGGACGCCCTTGAGGCTGTCCGGCGCCTCGTCCGCGACCACCCGGAACAGCCCTGCGGTCAGGTGCAGGCCGGTGATCCGTTCCTCGGCGATGAGCCGGCGCAGGGTGCTGATCTCCAGATCGCCGCCCGGGGCGACGACCACCTCTCCGCCGTGCAGCAGCGGAACCCACAGTTCGAAGGTGGACACGCCGAACGCGTACGGGGCGAGCATCAGGACCTTCCGGTGCTGGTCGCCCTGCCACGCCTGGTCACCGATCAGGCCCATGACGCCGCCATGGGTGAGGACCACTCCCTTGGGGAACCCGGTGGATCCCGAGGTGTACATGAGGTAGGCCGCCTGCTGCGGATGCACCTCGACGGCCGGGTCGGTGACCGGCATCATCGACAGCTGCGCGTCGGTCTCGACCTGCACGACCGGGCCGCTGCGCGGCAGCCCGCGCCGGCGCATCGTCTCGTCGACCAACAGCACCGGGCCGCCGAGCCGATCGGTGATCCACTGCAACCGGTCCATCGGATAGGCGCTGTGCAGAGGCAGGTAGCAACCGCCGGTCTTGAGGACGGCGAGCATCGACACGGCCACCTCGATCGACCGCTCCATCAGGATGCCGACCGGGGTCTCCGGTCCCACACCGAGTGCCAGCAGGCGGTGCGCCAACCGGTTGGCGCGTTCGTCGAGCTGCCGGTAGGTCAGCCGAACCGTCCCGGCGGAGATCGCCGGGGCGTCCGGATCGATGGCGGCCCGGTGTGCGAAGGCCGCGTGGATGGAGGAGAAAGCCATGATCACTCCTGACCGGTACGGGCGGGGTTTGTGCCAGGTCGTCTGGCGGGTGGCGGGCACGGCCGGCAACGGGGTCAGCCGGTGCCGGAGCCGCTCGGGGTGAAAGCGACCGGCAGGCTGCTGAAGCCGCGCAGGAAGGTCGAGTAGACCGGTCGGGGCTCGCCCACGGCTGCGATCTCCACGACCTGCCGGCGCAGTGCGTCGACGACAGCGGTCACCTCGGCGCGCCCCAGGAAGGCACCGAGGCAGAAGTGCGGCCCATGGCCGAAGGTCAGATGCTTGTTCGGTGTACGGGCCAGCTGGAAGGTGTCCGGATCGGCGAAGACCTCCTCGTCCCGGTTGGCGGACGCGTTCCACACCGTCACCAGCTCGCCCGCCCGGATGAGCTCACCGCTGATCGTGACGTCCCGGCGGGCGGTCCGCCCCAGGTGCATCGCCGGCGTGTTCCACCGCAGGATCTCCTCGACCGCCGTCTCCAGCGCCACCTCGCCGTCGCGCAGCGCCCGCCACTGGTCCGGGAACTGGATGAAGTTCCACACCGCTCCGATCATGGCCAGGCGACTGGTCTCGTCACCGGCGAGGATGAGGCCGTAGCAGTTCAGCACCGCTTCCTCCAGGCTCAGCGGGGCGCCGTCGACCTCGCCGAGGGCCAACGCGCTGACCACGTCCTCGCGCGGATCGACCCGACGCTTCTCGATCAGCCCCCGGAAGTAGAGCAGGATCTCGTTGCGGGCCAGCCAGGTCTCGTGCGCGGATGCGTCCGGCTCGTCCGAACTGAGCGCCTGCTTGCTCAGCCGCAACAGTTCCGCGTGGTCGGTCGGGGGCACCCCGAGCAGGTCGCAGATCGTCCCGATCGGCAACTGGTCGGCGACCGCCGGGGCGAAGTCGCAACGACCAGCATCAACCGCCGCGCCGACCAGCCGGCCGGCCCGCTGCCGTACCGCCTGCAGCACCGGTTTCAGCACCCGCGGCGAGAACGAGCGGAGCAGCAGCATCCGTACCGCCGTGTGCCGGGGCGGGTCGGTGACCGCCAGCAGCTTGCCACCGGCGTTGTCGCCACCGTCGAGCAGCGAGGTCAGCATGTTGCCCCGGGCCGAGCTGAACGTCTCGGCGTCGCGGTACACCGACAGCACGTCGGTGTACCTGGTCAGCACCCAGAACGCCGGCCCGTGCCGGGTGGCCGGATGCCGGAAGACCGGTTGTTCCCGGCGCAGCCGCCGCCAGACGTCCTCGATGCCCGGATCGGCGAAGGTCGCTGGATCGGCCAGGTTGACATCGACCCGGCCGAGCTCGCCAGCGGCGGAGACCTGTGACATGTTCGCTGCTTCCCTACTCTGCCCGACCCGGCTCAGCCACCGGCCTGGTCCTGTTGCCGCTGAAGTTCGACGGCCTCGTAAAGGGCCTTGATGTTGCTGCTGCCGAAGGTCCGCGCCCCCATCCGTTCGATGACCTCGAAGAAGAACGTCCGCCGTGGATGCACCGATCGGGAGAAGATCTGGAACAGCTGGCCGTGATGGTCCTCGTCGACCAGCACGCTGAGGTCACGCAACTGCTCGACCGGGTGCCCGATCGGGTTGATCCGCTCGCCGAGCAGGCGGTAGTAGGCCGGCGGGGTACGCAGGAAGTCGACACCGTGGTCACGCATCGCGCCCACCGACCCGATGACGTCGGTCGCGGTGAACGCGATGTGCTGGACTCCGGCGCCACCGTGGTTCTTGAGGAAATCGTCGATCTGTCCGGGGCTGAGCGAGACGTCGGGCTCGATCAGCGTCAGGGTGACCGCACCGGACCGGCTCTGCACGACCTTGGAGTTCATCGCCTGGCTACCGACCACGATCCGCTCGGTGAAGATCATGTTGAAGTCGAGGACCTCGCAGTAGAAGTCGACCGTCGGCTCCAGCTGGCCGGCCTCGAGGCAGACCGCGAAGTGATCGACGCCCAGCAGGCCGCTCGCCCAGGACGGCCGAACCTCGGTGATGGCGGTTAGCCCTGGCAGTTCCCGCCCGTCGACCCCGGCCGGTCGCTGCACGAAGGTGTGCGCGACGTCGCCGAAGCCCATGATCGTCGCGTGGGTCACGCCGTTGGCCCGCGCCGGTGGTGCCACCGGCCGGGCACCCCGCCGGACCGCCCGCTCGAACGCCGCCGGCACGTCCCGGACGCCGAGCGCGATGTCGGCGACCCCCCAGCCGTGCCGGTCCACATACGCGGCGGCGGGATGGTCGCCCACCAGTGGCTCGGTGAGGACCAACCGGATCTGCTCCCGGCCGAGCCCGACGGAGCGGGCCTCGGCCGTGGCGTCCGTGACGCTCTCGGCGTACACCTCGAAGCCGTAGCCCTCGACGAGCCAGGTGGCGCTGGCAGCCACGTCGTCGACGTAGAACCCGACGTGGTCGACCTGGATGTCCTCGAAGACCCAGTCCTGCGCGGTCACTGTCCCCTACTCCTCACTGTCGACCGGTCAGTTGCCCGAGTTCAGGTAATCGGCCAGTTCACGAGGGCGCTGATCGGTCCAGGTGGCGTCGACGTACGCCAGGCATTCGGCCCGGGACGTCGGCCCGTGCACGACCTCCCAGCCGCCCGGAACAGCTAGGTTCGCCGGCCACAGGCTCTGCTGTCCCGCCGCGTTCGACAACACCGCGAAATCTGCCCCGTCATCATCGAATGGGTTGGACATGGGCTCCTCCTAGACAATCGATGGCTGACCAATTCCTGTTGTTGCGCCCTGTCAACCGTCGCATCGATCGCAATCGCCGGCATCTTTGTGGTTGCGGCTCGTTGTCCGTGGCCAGGATCGCCACGGACAACGAGCCCGCCGGAAGCTTCGCTCCGGCTATCCGTGCACGCGACGCCTCATCAACCCCACATGCCGACCCGGAAGCACTCCGCGTCCCGCAGGCCAGGTCCGATACATTCCCGGTTGTAGGTGTTCAGCAGGCGCTGGGCGTTGGCGTCGGCCTGCTTGAACCGCCACCACGGATTCGCACCCCGCACCAGCACATCGTCCATGGCGACGACCATCTCGTTCTGAATCGCGTCGAAGGCACCGGTGACCATGCCGAGCCCGGCCGACGAATTCCTACTGGCCGCGATCTGGTCCAGCGCCACACCCGGCGCAGGATGGTCGGCGAACCAACCTGCACGTTCCAGCAGGTCGACCGATTTCCGGTTCATCGGAAGGTAACTGCTGCTCTGGTGCCACCCGGCCGAGTTCTCCGGGCTGTTGACGAACTGCATGAAGGCCAGTGCGCCGTCCTGGGTCCGGCGGTCGAGGCCGGCGCGCAGGAAGAGCGAGTCACCCGAGTTCACGTTGCCGTGACGGCGGGCCTGGCCGTTGTACGGCAGTTCCCCGGCGGCCACCTCGAACCCCGACTGCCGGCCGAACTCGACGAAGGTGTCGCCCTGGTTCGCCGAGTCGAACGTGAACGCTACCTGCTGCCCGACGAACGCCTCGAAGGAGCTCCCCCAGTCCTCCGGCACGCCGGAGTACTGGTAGTAGCCGGCCTCGTGCATGCGCTGCCACCAGGTCACGTACTCCAACATCTCGCGGGAGAGCAGGTTGGTCCGGGTGGCCCGCGCGTACCTGCCGTTGCCGTTGTTGGTCAGGTGCCCGCCCTGCTGGGCCACCGCCTGCTGGAAGAACCAGTTGTGGTTCGGCCAGGTCACACAGTGCTGCGGCCCGTCCGGCAGGGCCGTGATCGCGGCGCACGCCCGCTCCAGCTCCTGCCAGGTACGCGGCACCTGCGACAGGCCGGCCGCGTCCAGGATCGTGGTGTTGGCGTAGACCAGGCTGGTCATCGCGGTGACCGGCATCGACATCATGTCGCCGCGGTACTCGTAGTACGAGGCGAAATGCGGTACGAGATCCCGGAGTACGACCTTTTCGTCCAGGATCTTTTTCCGGTTACCGATGGCCTGCTCGACCGAGACGAACAGCGGCCTGCCGTTCTTCGCCCGCATATCGCGAGCAATTTGAGTGGCGTTGTAGTAGTAGTTCGCTACGTCCGGCGGGTTTCCCTCCTGGACCGCACGGTAGACCTCGGCAGGAAGTTCCGTATGGTAGACGGCCTCGATCTCCACCTGGTACCTGGGGTATTTTTGGTTGAACTCTTCCGCCAGCTGAAGCCGCTGATCGAGGTATCCAGGAAATGGGTAGTCGGCCAGCCACACCTTGATGACCGTAGTTCTTCCGTGTGCACTTGCCGACGCACTGGTGAGACTCTCTGCAGTAATGAGTGAAAGTGCGACCGCAAGGGTCATCAGCGATGCTGTCAGCGCACGGAAACGGCGCATGAATCCTCCAGATCAATCGTCGTCTTGCTGCACCAGGTGACCCAGTTTCCCGCGTTCTCGACGTTCATGACAGACCCACTTCACCTCATTTCAGGTTGGCGGACGACAAGCACGCCAGGGGGCTGTTCCCAGGACGGCGTAAGTCCATGATCCAGGTCCCCCCGGATCAGATCATCTCTGGGATTGCGCTCACCATCTCTAACCAGCGGATGCGGATCCCGCCGGGCCGACGTCGGCGGACTCTGCCGGATCCTGAGTCGCAGCAGCCGGAGTGTCCCCGTACGGTGGGACGTGGCGTAGCGCGACCGCAGCGAGAACCGCCAGCCCGATCGACAGAATCGCGCTGAGCAGGGACACGGTGACGAAGCCACTGGCGTAGGCGTCGCGGGCCGGGGCGAGCAGATCCGGGAAGGAACCGGACGTCACCAGGGCGGTGTTCACGCTGTCCAGCACCGTCACATGCAGGTCGGACGGCACCGCTGCCGGCATGTCACGGGCCAGCTCGGCGCGGTACGTGGCCGTGACGACGCTGCCCAGCAGGCCGATTCCGGTCGCCAGACCCAGTTCCGTCGCCGTCTCGGAGGTCCCGGAGGCGATCCCCGCCTGTCGCGGTGGCACCGACCCGACCACGAGGTCCACTCCGAGACCGGCCGGCAGGCCGTTGCCGAACATGGCCAGTGACCAGCCGATCACCAGAACCGGCAGCGCGCCCGTGCCGTCGAGTCGGGTGAGCAGGGCGTAGCCGGCCGCAGCGATCACCAACCCGCCCGCGATCACGAATCCCGGTCGGATCCGACGCGCGAGTACCGGCGCCGTCAGCGATCCGACGATCATGGCCGCCGTCGACGGGATCAACCACACGCCGGCCCACAGCGGCGACAGCCCTTGGACCAGTTGCAGGAACTGCGTCACCGCCAACGTCGTACCGCCGAGCACGACTCCGCCGACGACCAGGACGGCGAGAGCCGGCGGCACCGCCCGGTGCCGGAAGATGCCGAGGTCGAGCAGCGCGTCGTCGCGACGGCGTTGTCGTGCCACGAAGCCGACGGCGATCCCGGCCCCGGCCGCCACCGCCAGCCAGGCCACCAGCGACGACCCGGTCCGCGCGAGTTCCTTGCCGCCGTAGACCGCCAGCAGCACCGCGGCCAGGGCCAGCAGCACGCTCGGCGGGTCCGGCCGCGCGGCCTGCCGGTGACGCTGCTCCGGCAGCAGGACGGGGCCAGCGACCAGCAGGATCGCCATCACCGGTACGCCGATGAGGAACACCGACCCCCACCAGAAGAACTCCAGCAGCACGCCACCGACCAGCGGACCCAACGCGGTACCCGCGATGAAGCAGCTCATCCAGACGGCGACGGCCAACGCCCGCTGACTCGGGTCGCGGAACATGGTGCTCAGCAACGCCAGCGTCGACGGCATCAGGGTCGCCCCGGCCACGCCCAGCAGTGCCCGGGCGACGATCAACCATTCCGCGCTCGGGGCGAACGCGGCGGCGACCGACGCGGCTGCGAAGACGGCCGCCCCCGCCAGCAGCAGCCGGCGGCGTCCCACCCGGTCACCGATCGCACCCATGGTCAGCAGGAACCCGGCGATCATGAAACCGTAGATGTCGACGATCCACAGCTGCTGCTCGGCGCTTGCCGAGAGGTCGACGCTGATCCTCGGCAAAGCGAGGAACAACACGCTCAGATCCAACGCGAGCAGCAGTGTCGGCAACGCGAGCACCGCCAGCCCGAGCCACGCACGTCTGGACGCCGTACCGGTCGAGCCGGTGTCTGCCATCTCCGCCCCCTGGTCACGGTGCCGCCACGGTCTGCAGTCAGTGGTCGTGTTCAGTGGTCGTGTTCAGTGGTCGTGTTCAGTGGTCGTGTTCGATGATCGCCACGGTCAACAGCTCGCCGAGCACCGCAGCCGTCGCGCCCGGGTCGTCGGTGAGAAAGAAGTGGCCGCCGTCCATCGGGCGCAGCGTGAACGTGGACCGCGTGTACTCCCGCCAGCCGGCCGCCGCCGGCTCCGTGGTCAGCGGATCGGACCTGCCGATCAGCACTGCCAGCGGGACGGACAGCGGGTGCCGCCCAGACGGCGCCCGGTAGCTCGCGGCCAGCGCCAGATCGGCGCGTAGGGCAGGCAGGAACTGCTGCCGCAGGAGCGTGCCACCGGCCCGCGCGGGTAGCCCGCCGAGCTGGCCGATGACGCCGAGCAACTGCTCGTCGTCGAGGTCGGCCAGCGGCGGTCCGGCCGGCGGCGCGTGCGGCGGGTGCCGTGCGGCGGCCACCACGATCTCGGGCCGTCGCACGGTGCCGGCCATGTCGAGGGCGATCGCCAGCTCGTACGCCAGCAACGCTCCCAGGCTGTGTCCGAGAACCGCGTACGGCTCTCCGTCCAGGTGGTGGCGGGCCTGCTCGAGCAGGTCCCGGCGCAGCCCCGGCCAGCGGGCGTGGGTCGGTTCGCGCCAGCGACGGCCACGGCCGGGCAGGTCGAGCGCGACGACACTGACCCGGTCCAGTCTCCGTGCCAGGGCGCGGGACAGCCGGCTGCCGGATCCGCCGGCATGCCCCAGACAGAGCAACTTCATCTACTTGTGCCCCATCTGATGGATCGACAGCGCACGGATCCGGTGCGGCCGCTCGGCCCGGACCAGCTGACGGAGCAACGCGCGCCGCGCCTGCGCCACGGCGTCCGCTCCGGTGTCCCGCAGGTAGAGATCCAGATCGAAGCGGGTGCCCTGCTCGGTGCCGTACGAGCGGGTGACCGAGGTGACGACGTTGGGCAGGGAGTTCGCGATCCGCCGGACCGAGGCCAGCGACACTTTCATCCCACCGCTGATGACGAAGTCGCTCAGCCGGCCCCGGAAGAAGAGGTAGCCCTCGTCGTCGAGAGTGAACAGATCCCCGGTCGCGATCTGGTCCGGACCCACCAGGCACGCGCCCGCCCGGCCCTCCGCCACGCCGATCCCGCGCCGCAGGACAGTGTCGGAGGTGACCAGCAGCTCACCGACTCCGTCGGGGCCGACGTTGCGCAGGGACACCTGTACCCCGGACAACGCCCGACCGACCGAGGCGAGCCGGTGCGCCGGTTCCAGATGCGCGGCCAGAGTGCTCACCCGCGGCCCGGCCTCGGTCAGCCCGTAGGTCAGGTAGAGCTCGAGCCCTGCCCGCCGGCCGAGCAGGGTCTCGGCCGCCGCCGGCTCGATGGACTCGCCGCCGACGCTGAGCATGCGCAGCGTCGGCGGCGGTCGCCAGTCTCCCCGCAACAGGTGGCGCACCATGAACGGCGTCAGCGACGAGCTGGTGATCTGGTGTCGCGCCAGCGCCTCGGTGTATCCGCGCGGGGAGAACGGCGGACCGGTGATCACCAGCCGCGCTCCGGTCTGCAGGCTCGCCATGGCCTGCGCCACCAGCGCGTACGAGAAATTCAGCGGCAGGTTGACCAGCACGCTGTCGCTGTCGCGCAGCCCGACCGAGGCGGCGTGCCGGGCTCCGTTGCGCAGCAACGACGACCACCGGTGCAGGCACCCGCTGGCCGCGCCCGAGGTGCCGGAGGTCAGGATCACCACGTCGCCGGGGGTGTGCCGGTGCGGCTCGATCCCGGACAGCCGCAGCAGACACAGTGGTCCGAGCCGGGTCACGTCGGTGTACTCGAGTTGCGGAATCCGGGCGAGGGTAAGCAGGGTGCGGGCGCCGAACCGCTCGGCGATCTCGCGGATCCGGGCAGCGGGCGTGCCCGGGGCGAGCAGCGCGGGCACGGCCCCGGCGAACAGCACTCCGTAGAAGCACCGCAGCAGGGCCGTCCCGTTCGTGCTCTCGATCAGCACGATCTCGCCGGGTTCGACGCCGGCCGGCTCGAGCCCGTCCACGATCAGCTCGTCGAGCCGCTCGGCACTGTACTCCGGCGTCAGGTCGACCGCGTGCGCCAGATGCGCCCGGACGTCGTCGATGGTCACTGGAAACGCTGACGAGACAGGCATCGTCCTCACCTGGACCGATCCTGGAAGACCCAGCTGTGGACGCTGTGTGTCCCGGCTGGATGGCGTTCGTGTTCGCTCAGGACCGCATATTGGCACGCACCGCTGGACAGCCAGCCGCAGAGCAAGGCGGTCGCCACCGGCCGGGCCGCGCCAGGTGGCATGGACAGCATCAGGCTCGGACCACGCAGCCGGTGCTCGATGCAGGCCAGACCGGCGATCGAGCCCGGGTTGGCGGCCGCGAACCGCATCGGCGACACCCGTCCCCGTCCCGCCCCGGCGGCGACCAGCCCCATCGTCGGTCGGGTGGCGTACTCACTGACCGCCAGCACGCCGGTGTCCCGGCCGCTGCCGACGACCACCCGGCCGGCGTCGCGCAGTGCCTCGGCGACCGTGTCGGCGACCAGCCACGCCACCGGGTCGGCGTACCCGGACGCGGTCCGCCGTGACCTGGTCGGCAGCGGTACCGCCCGGTGCACGCCGTGGCCGACGACCTCGAGCGGGATGGTCTCAGTGCGCAGCACCGGTGGTCCCTTCGAACACGAGACTGGTGTTGAAGCCGCCGAACCCGAGAGTCAGGCTGACGCCGAGCCCGCTGGATATCCCGCGCGGCACGCCGGCCGGCACCGGCAGGTCCGACAGCGGCGGTACGCCCTGACCGAGCCCGACGACCGGCGGCACCTGCCCGCTCTGCAACGCCTTGATCAACGCAACCGCCTCGATCGCGCCGGTCGCCCCAAGCGTGTGTCCGAAAGCGCCCTTGGTCGCGAAGACGACCGGCCGCCGATCGCCCGTGGCGAAGACGCGGTCCAGGCTGGCCGCCTCGACCGTGTCGTTGACCGGGGTGCCGGAACCATGCGCGTTGATCACCGAAACGTCGTCAGGGTCCGCCCCGGCGGCCGCCAGCGACCGGGAAAGTGCCAGGACGACACCGTCGCCGGAGACGTCGGGGGCGGTCAGCCCGGCCGCGTCGTTGGCCGCACCGGCGCCACGGAACGTCGCGTGGACCTCGGCGCCACGGCGCCGGGCAGCGGCCGCCGTTTCCAGCACGACCGCCGCCGCGCCCTCGCCGAGCAGGGTCCCGTCGCAGGAGGGGTCGAAGGAACGCAGCGTACTGGGCGACATGGTGCCCAGCGCGGAGTGACCCAACCGCTTGGCCTCGGTCAGGATGTCGACGCCGGCACACACGCAGGTGTCGGCCTCGCCGGCCTGGACGAGAGCGGCACCGGCGGCGATCACGTCCGCGCCCGACGAGCACGCGGTGGACAGCGAGACCGGTGACCGGCGTAGCCCGACCTGCGCCGCCGTCTCGGCGGCCCACTGGTGCAGGCCCGGCACGTCGTCGTCGAGGTGGGCGCCGTAGCTGGTGCCGGCGACCAGCAACTGCTCACCGGCGTCGAGCCGGGCGTCGGTCAACGCCCGGGTGACGGTGCGCACGGCGAGTCGTACCTGGCGTCGGTCCGGCGGCGAACTGTCCGGTGGTCCAGGCAGCGCCGCGGCCCGCAGGTTGCGCAACGGGTACGGCGACGACACCGGCCGCAGTCCGCTGTCGCCGGCGAGCAGACGCCGCCAGACGGCGTCGAGTTCGCTACCCAACGCTGTCGACCACGCCATGCCGGTGACCACGACGGTGCGGTTCACCACAGTTGACGCCCCAGTTCGGCGACCTTCGTGCGCACCAGCGAGCCGCGGAACGCGGCTACCGGTCGTTGGTCGACCGACGCCCGGCAGGAGAAGTGGAACGAGGTGCCGTAGAGCCGGTCGCACCGCACGTCGAACACCACCTGGTCGCCGGGTACGACGACCCGCATGAACCGGCTCTGGGAGCTGCCGATCAGCGTCAGTTCGTCGTCGGCGAGCGGGCTGGTACTCAGCTGGTAGAGGATGATGCCGGACTGGGCGAAGGCCTGCATGAGGTGGCTGCCGGGGAACACCGCCCGCTCCGGGAAGTGCCCGGCGATGCTGTCCATCGTGCCGGAGACCGACATCAGGCTGCGCAGATGCGAACCCGCCCGATAGTCGAGCACCCGGTCGATGTAGATCATCGGATGCCGGTGCCGCAGCCACTGCTTGAGTTCGGTGAAGCCCAACGAGGTGTCGGTCTGCTCATCAGCCATCTGGATCTCCGTTCAGGCAGTCCCGCAGCGCCGCGCGCAACGGGTCGGGTAGAGCGGTAGCAGCGCCGTCGCTCCGACGGGTGACACAGATCCGCAGGCTGCCGTCGGCGAGCAGGTCCCCGCCGCGGACGCCGCCCGACTCCCGGTGCACGGCACCGGCGATCTGGCAGTAGGCGCCCCCGAGGCGCTGCACCCGGACGGCGATCCGCAACGGATCGGGGAACTTCGCCGGCGCCCGGTAGCGCACCTGCAGCTCGGTCACCGTCAGATCCAGCCCCGCATCGACCAGCGCGCCCACGCCCACACCGAGTCGCTCCAGGTTGTCGAGCAACGCGGTTTCCAGCAGCGAGGCGTAGCGGCTGAAGTGGACGACCCCGCCCGCGTCGGTGTCGACGTGCTCGACCCGGCGCCGGACGTCGTGCAACCCGTTCACGGCTGGCTCTTCAGGAAGGCACGGGACCCGTCGGCGATGCGGCCGATCATCTCGTCCACGTCGAGCGCGGTGGTGATCAGTGGCGGCGCTATGCGCATCGTGGGGAACACGTAGCGCAGACCGTTGGTCCGCCGGCCGGCGCCGGCCATGAA
Source organism: Micromonospora sp. LOL_014 (assembly GCF_048060245.1). Taxonomy (NCBI): domain Bacteria; kingdom Bacillati; phylum Actinomycetota; class Actinomycetes; order Micromonosporales; family Micromonosporaceae; genus Micromonospora; species Micromonospora sp. LOL_014. The sequence goes on along the minus strand of NZ_JBHMIP010000012.1, from coordinate 109,560 downwards.
CTCCACGTACACACCTGCCTGGATGACGTGTGCGCGCAGCTCACGCAGCCGGGCCGCGGCCCGCTCGGTCAGTTCGACGCCGTGCATGACGCCGGTCCCCCGCACGTCCTGGTACAACGCCGGGAACTGATCCAGCAGCTCACGGCGCAACAGCGCGGTGAGCTGCTGGCCCAGGGACTCGGCGTGCGTCACCAGCTTCTCGGCCGCCATCACCTCGAGACCGCCGCGTACCACCGCGCAGGCCAGTGGACGCAGATCGGAGGTCGCCACCGCTCCGGAGGACCGGACGGTCAGCGAGCGCCGAGCGATGACCATGGACAGGGAGAACGCCCCCATGCCGATGCTCTTGCCGATGACCGTGACATCGGTCGGCACCGGCCCGAGTTCGTCGGCCATGGCGAAGAACCTGCCGGTCTTGGCGAAGGTGAGCACTTCATCGGCGATCAGCAGCGCACCGTTTCGCTGGCAGCGTTCGCTCAGGTCACGCAGGTAGCCCGGCGGCGGCACGAGGATGCCCGCGTCGCCCTGGACCGGCTCCACGACGACGCCCAGAATCCGGTGGCCGTTGGCGTCGAAGAACTCGGCGAGCGCCTCCGGCTCCCCGAACGGCAGGTGGACGACGCTGACTCCGTACGGACCGGTGGTGTCCAGCTGGGGCAGCCCGGTGCGGTAGTGGCGGCGGTTCAGCATCGGCACCAGACCGCTGGTCCAGCCGTGCCAGGCGCCTTGGAACCCCACGATCAGGTCCCGCTGCGCCCGGCCCTGCGCCGGCCGCAACGTGTGGCGGTCGAACCGGGACTCGAGCATCAGGCGCAGCGCCAGTTCCATCCCTTCCGAGCCGGAGTTGCGGGCGCTGACGTGGTACTCGCCGTAGGGGAAGTGGTCGGTCCACAGCCCGTCGGGGCCGAGCGTCTCCTGCAGCAGGCGGGCCCGCTCGAGCGAGCCGATCTCGTCCGTCGCCTGACCGGCCTGCCGGACGCCGTGGTCGAGCGCCGCCCGGATGGCCTCGTGTCCGGCGCCCAGGCAGGCGCTGGCGTAGGAGCCGCTGGCATCCAGCACCGGGTGGGCCCGTCCGGCGTCCGGTCCGTCGAGCAGCGCGAGCCGGGCCCGGTTGCCGGCACCGCTGAGCACCGCGTACGGCAGCCGACCGCCCTGGTAGTGGTCGAGATGGAGGTCCTGTCCCCGGCGCAGGAGCTCCAGCTCCGCGGCGGTGATCCGGTCACCGGTCACGACTGCCCCTGCGCAAGCCGCCGGACGAGTGCCGCCACCGACTGCACGCTGTGGAAGTTCTCCGGCGAGAAATCCTCATCGGATATCTTTACGCCGAACATGTCCTCGCACTGGACACGAAGTTCCACGAACGCCAGAGAATCCAAACCGTGAACGGCCCGCAGGCTGTCCCCCACGCCAATCTGGTCCGGCGACGACTCGACCATGATCTCGGAATTCAGGATCCGCCGGATGCCGTCTTCGATTTCCATAGAACCTCTCCATCTCCGACAAGCTCTCCCGTGCCGCATATTGCCATCACCATCGTGCGCGCCCTTCTGCCGACTGGCATCTCCCGTCGTGCGCCGCCGCCATCCGGCCAATCAGGATGGGCAGGGGAAACCAGAAAGGCGACGGCCGTGCCATCCAGGACGCGAGCGTCCTTGGGTGGCACGGCCGTCGCCTGGCCGGTGGTCGTCGGCAATCGGGCCGGACCGGCGCTGCCGCTACCGCACGACCGCGAACCGGAAGTGGGTCACCTCCGGTGTGTCGACGACAGCGAGCCGCTCTAGCTCGATCATCCCGGCGTCGCCGCCGAAGAGCGGGATGCCGCCGGTGAGCACCACCGGACGCACCGCGAGCCGGATCTCGTCGACCAGGTCTGCGGCAAGGCACTGCTGGGCGATGCTGGCACCACCGCCGACCACGACGTTGCGCTCGCCTGCGGCGGCGCGGGCCAGCCGGACCGCGTCCGGCACCCCGGTCGAGACAAAGGTGAAGCTGGTGTCGCCCTTGGGCCGGCTGTCCGGCTCGCTGTGGGAGACGATGAAGTGATCGACCTGGAACGGGTTCTCGGCGAACCCGTCCTGACTCGCGCCCATGTCGTAGGTGCGCCGCCCCATCACGAGTGCGCCGGTGCTCTTGATCTGCTCCTCGATCACCGCCTGGTTCACCTCGGACGGGATGAAGAACCAGTCGTGCAGGCCGCCGGGCTCATCGTTGGCTCCGGCGACACACCCATTGATCGACACCGTCATGTCGAGGATGACTTTTCCCATGATACCTCCAGATAGTTGCTTCAACCGGTCAACCATGACTTAACTTCGTGTATACGACCTAACGTACCACGCCAATGTGTTCGCCGCGCCGGCGTTCCACCGCGACCCACGATGACCCGGAGGCACCGGACAAGCGCATTCTCGGAGTCGCGACAGAAACATGCATCGCGCCACAATCGATCGGTGTCGGGGATCGGGCCCGCACCCTCGAAAGCCAGATCTGCAACCACGAAGGGAGACCGTCGGTGCGATGGGACGATGTATTCATCAACGCGGTTGCGGCGTCTCTGGGACGTAGGGAGAGCACCGCTGCGGCGGTCGCTGACGGCCGCTACGACGCAGACGAGATGAAGGCGAGCGGATTCCTCTCCGTCAGCGTCTCGGAAACCGTTCCTCCGGTCGATCTGGCGGTCAAGGCAGGACGGCTGGCAATGGACAGGGCGGGCCTGCCGGCCGATCGATTCACCATCGTCACCCATTCCAGTGTCGCGTTTCAAGGCCTCGACGACTTCGCTCCGGCGGCCTACGTCCAACGCCGGACCACCGGCGGGCGCGCCAACGCGGTGGAGATTCGGCAGGCGTCCAACGGGGGCCTCACAGCGCTGGAGCTGGCCGCCGGCCACCTGTCCGCCGGCCCACCGGCGGCAGCCGCGCTGCTGACGACCAGCGACGTATTCGCGCCCCCCGGCTACGACCGGTACGGCACCAGCGGCACGCTCAACGGCGACGGCGGCACCGCCCTCGTGCTGGCCCGGGGCGGTGGTGTGGCACGTCTGCTCAGCACGGTGTCGGTCGCCGACACCACCCATGAGGGACTGCAGCGTGGTGCCGAGCCGTGGACGAACGTCAACGGGGGCAACGGCTGGCCGATCGACACTGACGCCCGCGTCGCGGGATACGTCGAACAGCACGGCCCGGAGATCTTCGTCGAACTCGTGCGATCGATCTTCACCGCCGAACGCGAGTCGGTCGTCGGCGCGTTGACGCAAGCCGGGCTCGGGGCCGACGACATCGACTGGTGGGTCTTTCCCAACATGGGACTGTCGCTCACCGACTGGGACGCCCGCGCGTCGATCGGGGTCGACCAGGCCCGCAGCACCTGGGAATGGGGGCGGCGCACCGGTCACCTCGGTGCCGGCGACCAGTTCGCCGGGCTGGCCCACCTGATCGAGTCCGGCGCCGCCCGCCCCGGGCAGCGGATCCTGCTGCACGGCGCGGGCACCGGCTTCACCTTCGCCTCGGCCGTGGTGGAGATCCTCACCCAGCCGCAGTGGCCGGCAAGCGCCGGCTGACCGGGCGCGGGAACCGCGCCGAGAAGGGAGACCGACGTGCTGACCCGTGACCGGTTCATCACCATCGTGCGTGACGAGCTCAAGCTGCCGCTGACCGATCCCGACCTTGAGCAGGCGTTCGACCAGCCGATCAGGTGGCGGAGCGTGCAGCGGGTGCGCCTCTACGCCGCCCTGGAGAAGGAGACCGGGCGGCGGATACCGGTAGGACGGCTGTTCGAGGAACAGACGGTCGCCGGCATCTACCAACTGTTCGTCGCGACGGACACGACGGCAAAGGAGTCCGAGACGTGACATCAGGCCAGACCATGTACGAGTGGTTCGCCGCGTCGGCGCGTCGTCATCCGACGAACCTGGCGCTGCGGGCGGACGGTGTGGATCTGACGTACGGCCAGCTCGCGACCGCCGTCGCCGCGCTGGCGGAGCGGCTCGTCCGACACGACGCCGCAGCGCCGCCCCGGGCGATCGGCCTGCTGGGCTCCCGTACGGCGGGGACGTACATCGGATACCTGGCCGCGATGCGACTCGGCGTACCGGTGGTGCCGCTGAACCCGGAGGCCCCGGCCGCCCGGCACGAACGCATCATCACGATGGCCAGCGTCGACCTGCTGCTGCACACGCCCAGCGACCACGACCAGGCCCGCCAGCTGGCGGGCCACAGCCGGATCCGCAGCTGGCAGGTCGACGACGATCCCCGGGACCTGCCGATCCGTACCGCGGACGAGCTCGCCACGGCCGGTCCCGGCCTCGACGATCTCGCCTACGTCGTGTTCACCTCGGGGTCGACCGGCACCCCCAAGGGCGTCCCTGTCCGGCATCGCAACGTCGCCCCCTGGCTGTCCTACGTAGTCGAATACTTCGACGCCGGCCCGGACTGCCGGATCTCGCAGACGTCGGACCTGTCCTGGGACCTGTCGGTCTTCAACGTCTTCGTCGCCTGGGGCTCCGGCGGCGCCGTCGTGGTGCCGGCACGGACCGACCTGCTGGCACCGGCCCGGCACATCAACGAGGACGGAATCACCCACTGGTTCTCCACACCGGCCTCAATCAACATGGCCCGCTGGCTCGGCGACCTCGTCCCGGGCCGCATGCCCTCGCTGCGCTGGAGTCTGTTCGGTGGGGAGCCGCTCACCGTCGACAACGCGCAGGCCTGGCGGGAGGCGGCGCCGAACAGCGCCATCGCCAACGTCTACGGCCCCACGGAGACCACCGTCACCTGCCTCACCTACCGGTTGCCGGACGACCCGGCGGACTGGCCGGTCGTGGCGTTCGGCGCCGTCCCGCTCGGTCCGTCGTACCCCACCGTGGAGTGCGCGGTCATAAACGACCTGGGCCGGCCCGACGCCGAGGGCGAACTGCTGGTCCGTGGCCCACAACGTTTCGACGGTTACCTCGACCCGGCAGACAACGACGGCCGCTTCGTCGTCTGGGACGGTCAGGCGTTCCGGCCGGACACCAGCGCAAACCTCACGCCGGCGCACTGGTACCGCACCGGTGACCGGGTCCGGCTCGAGCACGGTCGGTACGCCTACCTGGGCCGGCTCGACAACCAGGTCAAGGTCAACGGCTACCGGATCGAGCCCGGCGAGATCGAGGCGGTGATGCGGCGCTGCGCGAGCGTCAACGACGCCGTCGTGGTCGCCTGCACGGCGGATGACGGCACCGTCGAACTCGCCGGGTTCTACGTCAGTGAGCGCCCCTGCCGGGACGCGCTCCAGACGCACCTGGAATCCCATCTGCCCCCCTACATGATCCCCCGGTGGCTGAGCTGGATGAGCACGCTGCCGCTGAATCTCAACGGCAAGGTCGACCGCAAGCGGTTGGCGCAGGAAGCGCTCCACCTGACCGAGGCCTGACCGGAGTCGGCCTCGACCCCGACGACCCGACCACCGGGCCCGGACGAGGGTCGGGTGGCGGCACGGTCGTGCCGCCACCCGCCCTCGTCCGGGCCCGCGCCGGTCAGCCGCGCCCGGCAGGGCTGCCGTCGGTGGCGGGAACGGAGACGGCGACCGGGTCACCGCCGTCGGACCCGGGCCCGGACGGCCCGCCCGGCGGCGCAGCGCCGTGTGCCGCGGCGTCGCCACCGGCCTTCGCGTGGCGCAGGGCCACCAGGGCGACGACCGCCAGTAGCAGGAACAGCGCGGAGCCGACGACCGCTGCGGCGTTGAGGCCGGCGGTGAAGGCGGTGTGGGCCGCGGTGAGCAGCTGGTCGGCCACACCGGTCGGCAGTTCGCTCGCCACACTGGTGGCACCGGTGACGCTCTCCCGGGCGGTGTCCGCCGCAGCGTCGGGTACGCCAGCGGGCACGGTGTCGCTGATCCGGTCGCGGTAGACGGCAGCACCGATGCTGCCCATCACCGCGATACCGATCGCGATGCCCAGATGGTTGGCGGTCTCGGACAACGACGCCGCCGACCCGGCCCGTTCCGGCGGCGCGGATCCGACGACCAGGTCGGTGCCGAGCGCGCCCATCGGGCCCGCACCGAAGAAAGCCAGGACGAAGCCGGCGACCAGTAGCGGCAGGCCGCCGCTCGCGCCAACCTGGGTGAGCAAGAGGTAACCGATCGACGTCACGACCAGCCCGGCCGCGATCGGGTAGGCCGGGCGGACCTTCTGCGCCAGGGCCGGTGCCATCATCGAGCCGACGATGATCGCCAGCGTGGACGGCACCAGCCACAGGCCGGCACGCAACGGCGAGAGGCCCTCGACCGTCTGCAGGTAGAGGCTGACCAGGAGGTAGATGCCACCGGTGGTCACCGAGCCGAACATCAGAATGGTCAGCGCCGCGCTGAAGCTGCGGCTGCGGAACAGTCGCAGGTCGACGAGCGGATTGGCGACCCGACCCTGGCGGAGGACGAAGATCGTTCCGAAGACGATACCGATCACGACGGCGAGGACTGCCGCCAGGCCGGCACCGTGCTGCGCGAACTCCTTGACGCCGTAGATCACCGGCAGGATGGCGGCCAACGACAGCAGTACGCTCGGCAGGTCGAGCCGGCCGGCGTCCGGGTCACGGTACTCCGGCAGCAGGATCGGCCCGAGGACGAGCAGCAACACCATCACCGGGGCTCCCATCAGGAACACCGAGCCCCACCAGAAGGCCTCCAGCAGCGCGCCGCCGACCACCGGGCCGAGCGCACCGCCGACCATCAGGCAGCTGAACCAGACGGCGATGGCGACACCACGCTGCCTGGCGTCGTGAAACACGTTGCTGATCAACGCGAGAGTGGACGGCATGAGGGTGGCGCCGGCGATCCCCATCAGGGTCCGGGTGGCGATCAACATCTCCGCCGTCTGTGAGTATGCCGCGACGACGGTCGCGACCCCGAAGGCCGCCGCGCCGATCATCAGGAGCCGGCGCCGCCCGATGCGGTCCCCCAGCGTACCCATGGTGATTAGGAAGCCCGCGAGCATGAACCCGTAGATGTCGAGAATCCACAGCGCCTGCGTGCTGTCCGCGCCGAGGTCGGCGCTCAGGTGCGGCAAGGCCAGGTACAGCACGCTCTGGTCCAGTGAGAGCAGCAGCGTCGGCAACGCGAGTACGGCGAGCCCGAGCCACTCCCGTCCGGTCGCCCGCTGGCCAGGGCCGCTGGTAGCGGTGTCCTGCATGGCAGATCCTTCCACGTCGATCTTGGTCTCCACGTCGAATCTGGTCACCCGTACAGACCAGCCGGCCGGGGCAAACTCATCGGTGAACGGCCGGTCATCCTGGGTGAATCCGCGAAAGGGCTGTCGGGATCGTGCGGTTGGGCGCGCCATCGGGACCGCTGGTGGACCTTGGTCGCCTACACTCGACGTGGTCAGCAGGGAAGGGATGGCCATGACGATGACGAAGGCCCTCGTCACCGAGGCCCCGGTGACCCAGACCCCCGGGACGAAGGTCGCCGTCCCGGCGGACTTTCCATCCCTGTCCGCTCCGTTCCGCCGTGAGTTGTTCGTCCACTGCTACCGGATGCTCGGCTCTGTGCAGGACGCCGAGGATCTCGTCCAGGAGACCTACCTGCGCGCCTGGCGGAGCTGGACCGGCTTCGAGGGTCGCGCGTCGCTGCGCACCTGGCTCTACCGCATCGCCACCACCGCCTGCCTGACCGCGTTGGAGAGCCGGGAACGGCGACCGTTGCCGGTCGGGCTGGGCTCGCCGGCGGCGGACCCGGCCGACTCCCTGGACCGCCGCCCCGGCCTCAGCTGGTTGGAACCGGTCCCGGACCATCTGCTTCAGGCCGACTGGAACGATCCGGCGACGATCGTGACGAGCCGGGAGAGCGTCCGGCTCGCCTTCGTCGCGGCCTTGCAGCACCTGCCGCCGCGGCAACGCGCGGTTCTCATCCTGCGGGACGTCCTGCAGTGGCGGGCGGCGGAGGTCGCCGAATCGCTGGGCATCACCACCACCGCCGTCAACAGCATGCTCCAGCGTGCCCGGACCAGCATCAACCAGCTGGCGCCCTCGCCGGACACCACCGTCGAGCCGAGCGCACCCGAACAGCGCCAGCTGGTCGAGCGCTACGTCCGCGCGTTCGAGTCCAAGGACATCTCGGCCCTGGTCGAGTTGTTCACCGCCGACGCGGTCTGGGAGATGCCGCCGTACGTCGGCTGGTACCGGGGCGGCGACCAGATCGTCCAGCATCTGGCGGCACGTTGCCTGTCCGGGCCGGGTCCGGTACGGCTGGTGCCCGCCTCGGCCAACGGACAGCGTGCCTTCGGCACCTACCTGCCCGACCCGGCACACGGTGGCTACCGGCTGGTGAATCTCCAGGTCCTGACACTGGCGCAGGCGAGCATCACGCATGTCACCGCCTTCGCAGACCCGCCGATGTTCGCCGCGTTCCACCTGCCCCAACGGTTACCCGCCTGAGGTCGCCCACCTCGGCTACGGCCGAGGCGGGCGACCCGGCTCCGGCTGGCGGGACGGTCAGTTCGCCTGGCCGGCACCGACTGAAACCCGGCGCAGACCCCACGGCGGTCTGCGCAGCCTGCCTGACGTCGAGCAGCGCGAGCAGGACCGGTGGGTCGAGACTGGCCATCGGGGCGAGCGTCGCGTCGACGGGAACCGGCGCGTCCGGGTACACCGCGACCGGCCCGCCGCTGCCGACCCAGGTGGGGCCGTCGCCGCCGGTATCGTCGTCGGCCACCCAGTACGCGAAGAGATACCAGACCCCGGTGGGCACCGGCTCGAGCCGGTAGGGGCCGGGCCGGTCGAGCACCGCGCACTGCGCTGGCCGCCCCTGCGGTATCCGGTCCGGAAACAGTCCGACGAAGACCTTGCCCTGTCGACCGTGCTCCTCGGTGCGGATCTCGCCGTACACCGAACCGGTGGAACGGCAGGCCAGGATGTACCGATCGGCGGTGGGCACATCGTTGGTGAAGCCACCGAGACGGCGATAGGCGGTCGGAGACAGCCCGACGCTACGCGAGAACCTGGAGCTGAAAGTCCCGACGCTGGCATAGCCGACCTGAATGCTGATGTCGGCGACCCTGAGGGAGGTCGATAGGAGCAGATGCTTGGCGCGTTGCAGGCGAAGCGCGGACAGAAATCTCCCGGGTGAGACACCTGTCACCCGTTGAAATGCTCTGGAGAAGTGGAACTTGCTGAACAGCGCAGCTCGCGCCATGTCATCGACCGTCAGTTGCTCACCAAGGTTCTCTTGCATGTACTCGATTACCCGCTCTGCCGCCTTCTCGATTGCTTCTCCCACCGCGACTCCCCATCTGCCTCGCGACGACAAAATATCCCGAATGACGACCAAGAAGGACGCAGGAAAGATAGCTCCTGACTCATCCTTCCACGAGAAGTTCAGAAACATCACCGAAGAAACAGGGGTAACTGGTCCGATTTCGGCTGCCGGCCGGCGCAGCCAAGATCGATACTAGCCCATCAACAGCAACGAAGCAACGATTACTCGATCGATTGATCACGATGAGTAACCGAGGCACTTAAAGGCCGACGTCACCAGACGCATTCACAACAGGCCAGATCTAGCTGGTGGATATCCCCACTACCCATAAAATGGTTGACGGAGCAAACAATTGTATTGCACGGTTCGCAACCAGTGTTTCACACCAGACCGATCGGACAAAACGTCTTCATGTTGACGCAATGAACGACTTCGGTCGCCACCCAAAGAGCATGACAGGCACAAATATCTCCAAACGAGGACCAGTGAACGGAAGGAGTGATCGAGCGTGACAGGGTCCACCATCACCCGGAAGCAGCATCGATCACTCCCCGTCTTCACACTCCGCAGCGACCTTCAAATCAACCTTAGGTCACATTTAGTAACTGCAAGTTGCGCTTAAGGCAATCCCGAAGAAGACCTTCTCGGCACCATAGCCACCATATCTGACATAAGCCGCCAGACACTGCTAACGGATATAGATATTAAGTCGGATTAGCGCAGCGCCTTTCTGGACCAATCCAGGCATGCAACAAGTAGGCCCTCGGTCCGGACGTATGGAAGACTGGCCAATATCACTGCCCCTCTACGCCACGGAGCTCGATGCGCATCTCAGAACTGAGCCAGCAAAGTGGGCTCCCGGTCGCCACCATCAAGTTCTACCTACGGGAGGGTCTGCTGCCGCCAGGCAAACGTACGGCCCGCAACCAGGCAGACTATGGCAACGAACACCTCAGCCGGCTGTACCTCATTTCTACGCTGACGGTTGTGGGCCGACTTCCCCTCTCCGCAGTCCGGCAGATCACCGCTGCCGTCGATGACCGGGGCACCAAACTCGATGGACTGTGTCGTGTCATCAACAACGCGCTCGTTCCACTGGACCAGGAGGAGAAGGCCGGTGCGATAGGAACGACAGTGCGCAAGCAAGTCGACGCCTTTGTCGACGGCCTGGACTGGAGCGTCGAGCCGGGCGCACCAGGTCGGTCCACCCTGACTCAGGTGCTGACCGCGCTACGCCTGCTCGGCTGGGAGGACGACGTCGACGTGTTCACCCCGTACCAACAGGCCGCCGCGCAGATCGCCAGTCGGGAACTCGACACCATCCCGGTCGACGCCGACGACGAGCAGGCCGCCGTGATGCTGGTCGCCCGGACCGTACTCTTCGAGGTCGCCTGGTGCACTCTTCGCGGTATGGCACATGAGCACATCATCGCCAATCGACTTAACGAATCCAGCAAAACGGACGAATGTCCCTGAATCTCCGACCGCACGCGAGCGAGGAGCAGCCATGTTGGTGGTGATCACCGGCGGCACCGGGTATCTCGGCGCCCACTCGGTCGCGGCGGTCCGAAGGGCCGGTCACCAGGTACGCCTGCTGGTCCGCGACCCGGCCCGACTGGCGACGGCGCTGCAGCCACTCGGCGTCGACCCGGCGGACGTGGAACACGTAACCGGGGACATCTCGGATCCCGGCGCCGTACGCCGAGCGGTCACCGGCGCCGACGCATTGCTGCACGCGGCCGGCTCCTACAGCTTCGACAGCCGACGTCACGCGACGATGCGGGCCGCCAATGTGACCGGCACCGCCGTCGTCCTCGGCGAGGCCCGCAGGGCCGGTCTGGAACCGATCGTCCACGTGTCGACGTTCGGGGCGCTGTTGCCCGCCGACTCGGCGACCATCTCCGCGGACGCCCCGGTTGGCCACCCACGGGAGACATACCTGCGGAGCAAGGCCGAGGCGGACTCGATCGCCCGCAGCCACCAGGCGGACGGCGCTCCCGTGATCATCACCTATCCGCTGGCCACGCTCGGCCCGTACGATCCACACGTCGGCGACCAGGTCGGCCGGCTACGTGCCACGCTGCTCGGCCTGATGCCGATGTGGCCCGACGGCGGGTTCCCGATCGGGGACGTCCGGGACGTCGCCCGGCTGCACGCCGCCGTACTCACCGCAGACAGCGTGCCCCGGCGGTTGCTCGCCTGCGGGCGATACGTGTCCACCCGGGAGTACCGGGCGGCACTTCGCGCGGTCACCGGCCGACGCCTACCGTCGGTCACCCTGCCCGCCGCCGGCATGCTGCCGGTCGGACGGTTGGCCACGGCCGCGCAGCGGATGGTCCCGGTGCACATCCCGGCGGAGTACGGAGCGATCTACACCTGTCGGATCGCCAGCGGCGTCCAGGTCAACAACACTGCCGCCGAGAGCCTGCTCGGCGATCCCGGCATCCCCCTCGCCCGTACCCTGACCGAGACGGTCCGCTGGCTGCACCGGACCGGCCGGCTAACCGCCCGGCAGGCCGGACGAGCCGCAGGTTGACCCGGCCCGCCCGGTGCCGGCACAGACCGCAGCCGGCTCAGACCGCAGCCGGCGGCGGCAGCGAGGTGGCGGCCCAGCCGCCGACGCGACGCGCGGCCTGCAGACTGGCCCACGACGTGAGCGCGATCATAGCCGCGTCGTCGGCCCCCGAGCTGCGGTAGGCCGCGACGACCTCGTCGTCGACCTGGTACGACGCGAACGCGGCGAGCGCCGCGAGCCGGCCCGCCGGGCGGTCGCCGGCCGGCAGCCCCGCGACGAGGTCCTGGATCCACCGACGGCTCAGGCCGGGGTGCTGGCCGTGCCAGCCGGACACCCGGTCCACGATCAGGTCCCGTACGGTGACCGGCACCGCGCGGCGGCCGGCGTCCTCGATGGCGGCGACGGCACGGGCGAGCGCGTCCGCGATGTCGGCCCGGCCCGCCGTCCAGGCAAGATCCGCCTGCGGCGCCGCCGCAGGCAGCAGCGCGTCGTCAGCACCGCCGGGCAGGCGCGCCGCGGCAAGGCGCATGACCCGGCCGAGCCCACGCCGGATGGCTCGACGCACCATCGGCGGCGCGCCGACGGGCATCGGTGACTCCCGTAGGAAGATGTTGACCATCCGGTTGAGCAGGTGGAAGGTCACCACCACCCCGACGTACTCGGCGGCGGCGTCGGCGGGCACCGGGAGCGGGGCCGACGCCGCGCCGGGTCCGGTGGTGTCCCGTGCCCAGCGGGCGAGCCGGCGCAACCGGCCTGGTGGCAGCTCGTCGAGCCGGCCCTGGCTGATCAACATGGCGGCCCGGCCGCCGCCCAGCCCGCCGAGCACCGAGCTGTGCACCTCGACGCAGTACGGGCACTGGTTGCCGAGCGAGACGGCGGCGGCCACCGACTCCTTCTCCGCCCGGGGTGCCACACCGGGCCGTACCAGGGTGGCCCGCAGCATCGCCCACGCCGCCGCCAGTACGGTGGGGTTCGGCGAGTGCAGCACCAGTGGTGGCGCCAGGATGCCGAACTCCCGGTCGATCTGGCGGTACGTGTCGGCGACCAGTCCCTGGGCGGCGGTACGGGCCACGGGCGACACGTACCGCACCTCGGCCAGCGACCGTTCGACGCCGCTGCGGATGAGCCAGCCGCGCATGTGCTACCTCCTCGTCTCGGCCAACTCCGCCGGGGGCGGCCCTCGTACGATCGGCAGATGCTCGGCCGCATGTACGACAGCCAGACCTGTCCGGTAGCGAGAGCGCTGGAAGTCGTTGGTGAGCGTTGGACGATCCTGATCGTCCGGGACGCGCTGTTCGGCACGACGCGGTTCGACGACTTCCGGGCCAACCTCGGCGTGGCTCGCAACGTGCTGTCGAACCGGTTGCAGACGCTCGTCGAGGCGGACGTGCTCGACCGGGTCGCCTATCAGCAACGGCCACCGCGCTACGAGTACCAGTTGACCGAGCGGGGCCGCGCGCTGGCACCGGTGGTCATGTCGTTGATGGACTGGGGAACGCAGCAGCTCGGTGCCGACGGGCCGGGCCGGGCGCTGACGCACCACGGCTGCGGCGGCCGGGCCCAGGTACAGGTCGGCTGCAGCCGGTGCGCCGAACGGCTGGACAGTCGACAGATCGACACTCGCCCGACGGGCCGGCCGACGCCGGACCGGTGACCGGTCGGCGTGACCGGCCGGTCACCGGTCACGCCGACCTCAGGCCCGTCGGGTGCCCGTCTGCTGCAGTACGCCGCGTCGACCGGCGGTCTCCCCGTTGGGGGCCGGTGCCCCGTACGTCACGGACAGGCCCCGTTCCCCGGCTGCGGCGACGATCGCCGGCACGGCCCGCTCGGCGAGCGCGGCGATCGTCATCGCCGGGTTCACGGTGAGCGCACCGGGCACCGCCGATCCGTCGGTGACGAAGATCCCCGGGTGGCCACGCAGTTCGTGACGGTCGTCAAGGGCCGAGGTCGCCGGGTCGTCGCCGATGCGGCAGGACGCCAGCGGGTGGACGGTGTACGCGCCGACCAGGTCGTTGGTCCACGGCATCACCCGGGCCAGTCCGTCGCGCTCCAAAATGTCCCGGATGTCGGCGTCGGCAGCGGCCCAGCCCCGCAGGGTGTTCGCCGTCGGCCGGTAGCGCAGCGGGCCATGGGCGAGCATCTGCTGGGACAGCCGGACCCCGTTGCCCGACGGCGGCAGCTCGCCGAAGACCCCCTCGTTGTCGTCCTCGCTCATGATGAAGATGGTCAACCAGGACTGCCACTTGCGGATCAGCTCCTTTTTCTCCACCCCGAACCAGGTGGGGCCGGTGGCGTCCGGCACCTGGGCCAGGATGGTGCCGAAGCCGGGCGGGAAGTAGAGCTGCTCCAGCGAGTACCGCTCGTACTCCGGCAGCGCCGCATCCAACCGGTCCCAGCTGGCCACCGCCGGCCCCTTGCCGATCTGGTACGCCTGGTACCCGACGCCGTCGGTCCGCTGCAGGCCGAGCACCTCGCGGACCCGGTCGTCCTCGACGACGGCGGTGTTCAGCCGCTCCCCGTTGCCGGAGAAGTAGCGCCCGACCGCGGCCGGCATCTGCCCGAGGTACGGCGCGGAGCGCTGCAGGATCACCGGGGTCGCGCCGGCCCCGGCCGCCACGACGACGATCTTGGCGTCGATCGTCCCGCTCGCCACCTCGATCCGGTAGTCGACCTCGTCCATCACGGTGTAGTGCACCCGGTAACTGCCGTCTGCGTTGCGGGTCAGATGCTGGACCTCGTGCAACGGGCGGATCTCGGCACCGTGGCTGATCGCGGCCGGCAGGTAGTTCAGCAGCAGCGAACGTTTGGCGTCGAAGCGGCAGCCGGACATCATCCAGTTGCAGTTGGTGCACTTCTCCTCGTCGATCGCCACCGGAACCGGGTTGGCGGTCCGGCCGGCGTGGTCACAGGCGGCGGCCCACAGGCCGCCCGCGTACGGCACGTTCCGCCACTCCTGCTGGGTGACCGGCAGGGCCTCGGCGACCCGGTCGTACCAGGGTTCGAGCGTGTCGCGGGAGACGGCGGCCGGCCACATCCGCCGGCCGATGCTGCCGTGCCGTTCGAAGACGAACCGTGGGGCACGTGGCATGGCGGCGAAGTAGACGACGCTGCCCCCACCCACGCAGTTGCCACCCAGCACGCTCATACCGTCGCCGATGACGAAGTCGAACGCCCGGGTGGTCGACGATCCGAACTTGAAGTCCTGGTCGAAGTCCGTGCCGGACAGCCACGGGCCGCGTTCGAGGATGGTCACCCGGGCACCACCGGCAGCAAGGTGGTACGCGGTGATGGCGCCGCCGAAGCCGCTGCCGATCACCAGGACGTCGGTGCTCTCGATGCTGCTCATGCCGGGCTCCCTGAGGGGGTCGTGTCGGGATGCGGGCGGGCCAGCTGCCGCCCGTACGAGTAGGCGGGGAACCGCCAGAGCCCGTCGGCGTCCGGCGGGAAGTAGCCGAGTGTGGTCAGCCCGGGATGACCTGCGGCGAGGGCGTCGGTGGTGTGCAGGTGTGAGCCAGAGTCGAAGGCGATCGTGCTGAACATCGCCAGGCTGACCCAGAACTCCCGCTCGACGTGGTCGGGCGCGGTGAGCTCCTGGATGAGCGCGACCCGCTCGGGGTAGGCCAGGGCCACGAACGGCGGCAGGGCCGCGGCGAGCGGGTGGCCATGTTCCTCGGCGAACCGACGAGCGTGCTCGTTGAGCTGCTCGGCCAGCGTCTCCAGCACGGGTTCCATACCGCCTTCGGGGCTGCGCAGGACCTCCAGCGCGCCGGCGGATGCCGCACCGCCGCCCGACGCGACGCCCGCGACCGCGTGGTCCTCGGCCGAACGTTTCTCGCCCGGAAGAATCGTGTCGGCGTAGGCCTCCAATGTCATGCTCATCTCATCGTCAGCCGGGGCTGGAATCACGGAAAGCCTCCTGCTACTACTAAATGACCGGGCAGAAGAACGCCTCATCTCGACCTAACCGACAAGGTTCGCCGTCAATTATCAGGCCGCCCTTGACTCATATTGGACGCTGCGACCCCGCCCATCATCTTCATGGTTGCTTGAAGCAACCCAACTGCTCAACTCTGTTGCTGTTCCCGTACGTAGAGACCAAAGAGCGGACCGACCGGCGATCGGCCGATTCCCGAACAGGTCCGCAATTTGCAAGACGTGGCCGTTACGGCTGCCGCCTAGGCTCGATGGAAGCCCGCGCCGTCACGGCTGCAGCAGAATGCGCCGACCACCACGGACGGTCGAGAACGAACAGATCCTGTGACTACCGGGAAGGAAGCACCATGTCCCAGAACCTGGATGTGATCTCCGCTCTCTCCGCCGACGGCGCGGCCGTCGACCAGTTGGTGAGCGGACTCGACGCCGGCCAGTGGCAGCGGGAGACCCCCGCTGCGGGCTGGACGATCGCTCACCAGATCGCCCATCTGGCCGCGACGTTCCGGATGGCAGCGCTCGCGGCGGCGGACCCGGCGGGCTTCACCGCGATGGCCGCACGGCTGAGCCCCGACTTCAACGCCAACGTCGACCGGGCGCTGGCGGAGTACCTCGCCGACCCGCCTCAGGTCCTGCTCGCCCGGTGGCGGGCGGAGCGGACCGCCGCCGAGAAGGCTCTGGCCGCAGTGCCGGCCGACCAGGTCGTACCCTGGCTGGTACGGCCGTTGCCGCCGGCGGTGCTCGCGTCGGCCGGCATGATGGAGCTGTTCGGCCACGGCCAGGACATCGCCGACGCGCTCGGTGTCCGACCGCAGCGCACCGACCGCATCGGGTTCCTCGTCGGCTTCGCCGTGCGCACCTGGGACTTCGGCTACCTGGCACGGGGACTCGCCGTACCGGACGTGCAGTTCCGGTTCGAGCTCACCGCCCCGTCAGGCAAGCTGTGGGAGTTCGGCCCGGCCGACGGCACGCAGCGGATCACCGGGTCGGCCGAGGACTTCTGCCTGCTGGTGACCCGGCGCCGGCACCGGGCCGACCTGACGTTGACCGCCACCGGGGCCGAGGCCGACCAGTGGCTCGACATCGCCCAGGCGTACCGGGGGCCGGCCGGACCCGGACGACGGCCCGGACAGTTCGCCGATGGCCGCCGGTAGTCCGGCCGCGACGGACCTGCGCTCCGACCTGGCCACCGCGACGGAGGAGTCACCATGGTGATCGTCATGCGGGCAGACGCCGCAGCAACCGACATCGCCGCGATCATCGACCGCGTGGAGTCAGCTGGCGGCCAGGCTTTCGTCAGCCGGGGAATCGAACGGGTGATCATCGGGCTGGTGGGCGACGTCGACCGGTTCGCCACGCTGAACCTGGCCGCGATGCGCGGGGTCCACCAGGTCACCCGGATCTCGGCGAAGTACAAGCTGGTCAGCCGGGAGCATCATCCGCAGCGTTCGGTGGTATGGGTGGGTGGCGTACCGATCGGGCCGGGCACGGTCACCTTCATCGCGGGACCGTGCGCGGTGGAGTCCGGTACACAGACGCTGGCCGCCGCGCAGCTGGCCCGTCAGGCCGGCGCGAGCCTCCTTCGGGGCGGCGCGTTCAAACCCCGGACCTCGCCGTACGCCTTCCAGGGACTGGCCGAGGACGGACTCCGCATCCTGGCCGAGGTCCGGGAGCACACCGGGATGCCGGTCGTCACCGAAGTGCTCAGCGCCGAGGACGTGCCGCTGGTCGCGCGGTACGCCGACATGCTGCAGATCGGTACCCGCAACATGCAGAACTTCCCGCTGCTGCAGGCCGCCGGGTCGGCTGGCCGGCCGGTCATGCTCAAGCGCGGCATGTCCGCGACGGTCGAGGAATGGCTGATGGCGGCCGAGTACATCGCCCAGCGGGGAAACCTCGACATCGTGCTCTGCGAGCGGGGCATCCGTACGTTCGAGACGGCGACCCGCAATACCCTGGACATCTCCGCCGTGCCGGTGGTCCAGCAGCTGTCCCACCTACCGGTCATCGTGGACCCGTCGCACTCCGGGGGACGCCGCGACCTGGTGCTTCCGCTGACCCGGGCAGCGGTGAGCGTCGGCGCGGACGGCGTCATCGTGGACGTGCACCCGGAGCCGGAGAAGGCGCTGTGCGACGGACCGCAGGCGCTGGTCGGTGCCGAACTCGTCGAGCTCGGGCACCGGATCACCGAGCTCACCCGGCTGATGGGTCGCCGGCCCGCGACACCAGCGCGGTCGGCCCGGCCACGGGCCGCTGCCCAGTCGGGCTGCTGACGGGGACCGCCCGGCCGCGACCCGACGCATGCCTGCACCGGATGTGGGTAGGAGCCCTCACATCCGGTGCAGCGGCACGGGCGGAGAGGACCAGCGACGTGACTGACCAGGCCATACCCGACGTCGACCGCGGGACCGACGACCGGGCGATGCCACGGGCCGTGCGGGCCGCCCGGGCGTACGCCGAGGCGACCGCCCAGACCGCCCGCTACCTCGACCGGACTGGTACGTTGCCCGACCCGGCCGACATCGCCGAGTACGCCAACCTGCTCGCCCGTGAGGAGGCGACCCGCGACGAACGCGCCGACGCGCTGCGCGCCGCCGGGCTGGAGGTACCGAGCCTCGACGCGGACGAAGGTTGACCGGTCAGGTGTGGCCGACGACCGCCGGTCAGAATCGACCCCAGTCGTCGGCGGCCGGCCGCCACACGTCGATGTTGCGCGGGTCGACGGCCATCCGCCGGGCCCGGTGCGTGGCGTGCTCCTCCGGGGTGAAGACCCGGTGCCGGTCGCACAGCTCGTAGCGCGGCCCGTGCTTCGGGTCGTGCATGTAGAACGCGATCGACGTCGACGCCGAGTGGTTGACCAGGTCGGAGGCGATCGGCACCTTCTTGTACTGGGCCCGCGCGCGGCCGCGCATCACGTGGTCGAAGCTCTTCATCTTGAAGCACAGGTGCGCGACGTAGAACTCCTTGTTGCGCTGCAGCGCCAGGCTGTGGTGGTAGCGGTCCTCGCAGCGCAGGAAGACGGTGACGTCGCCGACGTAGTCGCTGGGCAGGAAGCCCAGCACCTTGGTGTAGAAGTCGAGCGACTCCTCGTACTTGTCGGTGGCCAGGAACGGGTGCACCAGGTCGACCGGGCGCAGCTCGATCAACGGCGGTTCGGCGTACTCGACGAACTCGGTGAACAGTTCGACGATCAGCCCGTTGGGATCGCGTACGGCGAATCCGCGCTGACACAGGCCCTTCATCCGCTCGTGCAGTTCAAGCACCTCGTGGCCGGCGGCGACGACCCGCTCCCGCAGGTCGTCGAGGACCTCGTCGGACTCGACGCTGAACCCGACCGCGGTGGTCCACGACTCGGTGCGGTGCGGCGCGGCGATCAGCTCGACGCTGTGGTGCTCGATGTCGGCGCGCAGGAACGCGTACTCGTCGTCGTGCTGCTCCAACTGCAGCCCGACGTGGTACTGGAGGAACTCGATGGAGGCGGCCAGATCCGGCACCTCGATCCGGGCGTACTCCATGCCGTAGGGCCCGCGACGGCGGGTGGCGGCCTCGGTGGACATCTGCGACCCCTTCATGGTGAATTACGCGTCCCCGGCGGTGGGGAGGCTGACGATGACCTGGCGTTGCACGACCGGGCGCCAGCGTTCCCGGACGAACCGCTCGTGCGACTCGCTGTGCAGGTAGTCGAGCAGGTCCTGCTCGGTGGCGAACTCCACGACGAAACCGTGGGTCATCGTGGTGTCCCGGGTGCTGACGTTGACCCCGCTGCGCCAGTTGCGCATCGCCGGGTACTTGCTCGGGAAGGTGTCCAGCTCGGCGAGGACCGACTCGGCGACACCGGGCGGCAGGTCGTCGCGGAACTTGAACGCCAGCATGTGGGTGATCACGACGGCGGCCCCCGCTACAGGATGAAGCTGAGTCGGGCGCCGGGGTCCATCGACTCCATCACCGGGATGGAGCGGCGAACCCGGAAGCGCAGGCCGTCGTCGTCGACCTTGAGTACGTGCTCGTAGCGGCCCACGTAGGTGTAGGCGCCGCCGTCGCGGTAGCGGTGGATGAGGAAGTTGGCGCTGATCCACACCGTCTCCGCGCCGGCCTCCAGCAGGATCACGTTGGAGACCATCCGGTGGGTACGTGAGTGCGGGTTCTCGGCGTGCGCCTTGCGGCTCTTGAGCCGCTTCACCCGGGCCCGGATCAGGTCATAGTCGTCGCAGACGAAGAACCCGGCGGTGGTGGCGTCCCAGCCGGCCCAGTCGGTGGTCGGCACCTCCATCCGGCCGTCCGGCTCGAACATGGTGAACCACTCGTCGAGGCGCCACTCGTCGAGCAGCTGCGCCTCCCGGTAGAGGAAGTCCTCCACGTCGGCCCGGGTTACCTCACGGGCCCCCACGTTGAGCACTGCTCCGCTGGTCGTCGCGGACATCGGGTCACTCCTTCCCGCTGGTGGTGGGCACGGCGGAGCCGGCGCTGGCTGCGGAGTCGCTGGTGAAGACGGTGGACGGGCCAGGCGCACCGGGATCTGCCGGTGGGTCGCCGGCGACGGCGGTGGCCGCCCCGACCCGGTCGGCCCAGTGCCGCCAGAAGCTGCGCATCGCGCCCTCGTCGATGGAGCGGCCCTGGTTGCCCTGCTTCTCGTTGGCCATGCCGCGGGACATGTCGGACCAGTCGTGGGCCGGGTCGGCCGAGTCGGCGGTGGCGACGATGCCGCGCTGCACCGCCTCGTACGCCTCGATGTCGTCCGGGGTGGCCAGGCCGCCGGGGCCGACGAAGCTGACCATGGTCTTGATCCGCAGCGCCCGGACCGACTCCGGCTCGCCGGTCTCGACGAACTGCCAGGCCCGCACGTCGGTGCGGTCCGGGGCGACCGGTTCGAGCTGGCGGATGGTCAGCGCTTCGAGGTCGAACAGCAGCAGGTTGGGGAAGACGAAGAGGATCCGGCTGGCGTCGGCGATCTCGGCGGCAAGCTCCGGCCCGAGCCGGGCGATCATCTCGTTGCGCTTGGCGACGGTACGGGCCTTCTCCTCGTCGCCGAAGCGCGGCTCCCAGACCATGCCGATCCGGCCGTTGTGGCCGGTGAGCACGAGCAGTCCGTGTCCGCCGCCGAGGTCGTAGGCGTACTGGTCGTCGTCGGTGACCGCGAAGCCGGTCTCCCGCAGGTAGCCGACGAAGGTGTTGTGGGTCGGCGCGAAGTGGTAGCCGTCCATGGCGTTCTCGACGGCGAGCTTCCAGTTGCCCTTGACGCTGTAGAGCTGCACGCCGGGCAGGGTCTGCATGCCGTGCGCGCCGATCTTGGCGGTCAGCGACATGTAGTGCGCGGCCGGGCCGAGGTGGGTGAGCAGATCGGGCACGTCGGGGTCGAACGCGACGAAGACGAAGCCCTCGTGGATCTGCAGCCGGGGCACCTGGCGCAGCCGCATCGACTCGCGGAAGCCGGGGTCGTCGGGGTAGCTCTCGTCGCCGGGCAGCGCGGCCAGGTCACCGGAGTTGCTGAACGCCCAGGCGTGGTAGAAGCACTGGAAGAACTTGGTGTTGCCCTCGTTGTGCCGGCACAGGATGGTGCCGCGGTGGGTGCAGGCGTTGAGGAAGACCTTGACCTCGCCGGCGGAGTCGCGGCAGAAGATCAGCGGCCGGCCGCCGAGGGTGCGGGTCTTGAAGTCGCCGGCGTTGGGGATCTCGGTCTCGTGGCCGAGGTAGAGCCAGGTGTGGCCCCAGATCTTGGCGATCTCGTCGCGGAACACACCCGGGTCGCGGTACGCCGAGCGGTGCACCCGGAAGCGCATCGCCTCCCAGTCCTCGTCGATCAGCGCGCCACCGTCGGCTCCGCCGAGCGGTCGCACCGGCGTCTGCTGCGTCATCACCCCACCGCCCTCTTTCGTCCCGTCCGCCCGCCTCGGCGGCGCTACGTCATGCGAGACAGTGTCTCGCACTCCGATGCTGCTATCAGAGCCCTACACCTGTCAAGAGCAGGGCATCTTCCGTGATCGGGTTACTCACTGTTAACAGGGGAGCAACACGTTCCTGCGGGTTCGCCGGAAAAGATCCGGTCATCCACCCGTCACCCCCGGCCCACCAGCGGCACGCACCGCCGCGCGCCCTGCGCCCGCCGGCCGGGTACCCCTTCCGGAGGAACCGATGCTCCAGCCGCACCAGGGACCGATCGCCGGCGCCCACTACCTGCCGACCACCCCCGAGACCTGCCTGTGGGGCCGGCTGCCCAACCGCGGCCACGCCCCGGTGCTACGGGTGCGCTCCGGCGAGACCGTGACGATCGACACCCTCAGCCACGAAGGCATCCTCGAAGACCAGGGCCGCGACCCGGTGGGCTACCTCAAGCAGTACGACGTACCCGCCGATCAGGTCCTCACCGACTCCCGCGACCTGGCCGCCTCCGACATCGCCCACGACTACGACGACGACGGCCCGCACGTGGTCACCGGCCCGATCACCGTCGACGGCGCACAGCCCGGCGACCTGCTCCGGGTCGACGTGCTCGACCTGACGATCCGGGCCCCGTACGGCTTTGTCAGCAGCCGGCACGGCTACGGCGCGCTGCCCGGCGAGTTCCCGCTCACCCCGGTCGACACCGGGCCCGACAGCGACCCCCGCGCCTACGGCAGCGTCTGCCACTTCACCGAGGTCGTCTCCAGCGGCGGCCGGCTCTACGGCGTACTGCCGTTCGGTGCCGGCCGGGCCGCCCGGTTTCCGCTCGCGCCGTTCCTCGGCCTGATGGGGGTCGCCGTCGACACCGACGAGATGGTGCACTCGGTGCCGCCCGGCGGGCACGGCGGCAACCTGGACATCAACGAACTGCAGGTCGGCTCCAGCCTCTACCTGCCGGTGCAACTGCCCGGTGCCGGCTTCTACGCCGGTGACCCGCACTACGCCCAGGGCGACGGCGAGGTGGCGCTCACCGCGCTGGAGGCACCGCTGCGGGCCACTTTGCGGCTAAGCGTCATCCCGGCGGCGCAGGCCGCCCTGCTGGTCGGCGCCGGGGAGGCCCCGCTGGCCGAGACCGACACCCACTGGATCCCGGTCGGCCTGGACGCCGACCTGAACGAGGCGATGCGCCGGGCGGTCCGGGCCGCGGTCAACTTCCTCGCCCGCACCCGGGGCATGCCGCGCGACACCGCCCTGGCCTACCTGAGCGCCGCCGCAGACTTCGAGGTCAGCCAGGTCGTCGACGCGGTCAAGGGCGTGCACTGCCTGATCCGCAAGGCCGACTTCCCGCCCCAGAACTGACCATACCTGCGCGTCGCGGCACCTCGGCACTCCCGTCCGTGACGTATGGTCGGCGCGCTCTGTTCCGACGCCGACCGGGGTCACCGGCGCCGACCGGCTACCAAAGACCGACCAGGGCTGGCCACCTAGCCGACGGCGAGCACCTCGGCCCGGCGTGGGGCACTGGCCATCGCACCTGGCCGGGTGACCGTCACCGCCGCCGCCCGGCTCGCCCAGCGGGCCGCGTCGTCGATCGCCGCACCGTCGAGCAGCGCGTCGGCCAGCGCCGCGCAGAACGTGTCCCCGGCACCGGTGGCGTCCACCGCGTCGACCTGCTCGGCCGGCACGACATGCTCCCGGTCGGCGGTCACCACCAGGGCACCGTCGACGCCGAGGGTCACCACCACCGGCCCCCGGGTGCGCAGCGACCGGGCCATCGCGGCCAGCGCGGCGACATCGCCGGTCCCGCCACCGGACACCGACGAGTCGGCACCGGCCAGCGCCGTGAGTTCACCCCGGTTGGGCACCAGCACGTCGACCCGGGCCAGCGTCGCCGCGTCGATCGGCCGGGCCGGTGCCGGGTTCACCACGACCAGGCCGCGGGCGGCGGCCACCGCTGCGGCCACCACCGCCGCGTCGACCTCCTGCTGCAGCAGTACGGCCGCGGCGTCGCCGACCAGGTCGGCGTACGGCCGCAGGTGCTCCGGGGCGAGCCACATGTTGGCCCCGGAACTGACCGCGATGGTGCTGTCGCCGTCGGCGGTGACCAGCACGATCGCCTGCCCGGTGGGGCGGGGTGCGCGCAGCACCGCCGAGGTGTCGACGCCTTCGGCGGACAGCAGCCCGGTCAGCCACTCCCCCTCGGGGTCTTCGCCGACCGCGCCGACCATGGCCACCGACCGGCCCAGTCGGGCGGCGGCCACCGCCTGGTTGGCGCCCTTGCCGCCGCCGGCCCGGGAATGGTCGGCGGCGCTGAGCACCGTCTGCCCGGCGGCGGGCAGTTCGTCGAGGGGCACCACCACGTCGACGTTGAGGCTGCCCACCACCACGATGTCGGTCATCGGCTCACCCCTGAGCGGTGGCGGGACGCCAGGCGTGCGCCAGGAAGTCGGCGCGCGGTGGGGCGAACACGTCCAGGTTGATGCACGGGCCCTCGGTCGGCTCGATGTAGTGCTCGGCACCGCGCGGAATCAGCAGCATCGACCCCGCGCCCATGTTGTGCGGCACCCCGTCTACGTAGTAGTTGCATCGCCCGCCGAGGATCATCACGAGCTGGTCGAAGTCGTCGTGGGTGTGCGGGTTGAGGGCCATGCCGACGGCGAGTTCGTGCCAGGCGAGGACCACCTCGTCGGTGGCGTACACCTTGCGTCGCACGCCGGGGCGTACGTCGGTGGCGGGGATGTCGTCCCAGTTGACCGAGGTGCGGTAGAGCTGCGGGTTCAGCACGTCCGGGCTCCCTTCGAGGGCTGACTCAATTGTCGGTGGCGAGATGGCGCAGACCGGCACCGAGCAACTGCAGGTCGGATCCGGCGACCAGGTAGCCGGCCCCGGCCAGTCCGTACCGGCGCAGTGTCTGGTCGGTCGCGGCCGGTGCCCACCCACCCAGGGTGGCCCCGGCGGCGCGGGCGGCGTCGGCGATCTCACCGACCCGGCGCAGCAGCGGTGCCTGGTCGTCGGTGGTGGCCAGGCCGAGGCTGACCGCCAGGTCGGTGGTGCCGGCGAACGCCACGTCGACGCTGGAGCTGCCGTCCGGGCCGGTCAGCAGGTCGGGCAGCGGGTTGTCGGTGTCGGCGGTCTCGATCTGGGCGACCAGCAGCGGCGGGTCGGCTGCCTCGGCGGCCAGGTAGGCGTCCAGCCCGCCGGACCCGTAGCCGGCGGCCGGGTGGGCGAGGCTGATGCTGCGCCGGCCGACCGGCGCGTACCGCACGGCGGCGTGCAGCGCGGCGACCTGCGCGCGGGCGCGTACGGTGGACAGCTGCACGCCGGCGGCTCCGGCCTCCAGCAGCCGGTTGACCTGCGCCGGGTCGACCGCTGCCAGCCGGACCAGGGCCGGCAGGCCGAGCAGTGCGGCGTGCCGCAGCTGCCCGGCGGCGGTCCGCTCGTCCAACCCGGAGTGCTCCAGGTCGACCACGACGAAGTCGAAGCCGGCCTGGGCGGCCAGCTCGACCGCGTCGGTGCCGGGCAGTTTCAGGAAGGTGCCGACCACCCGCCGGCCGCGCCGCAGCCGCTCGCGCAGCGCGGCCCGGCCGGTGTGCACCCCGGTGCGCATCAGTGTCCGCCCTCAGCTGGCCCGGCCGGCGGCACCGGCCTGGTCGGCGGGCAGGCCACGCCACGGTACGGTCGGCACCCGCTCGCCGGCCAGCAGCACCACTTCCGGCTCCAGCCGGGGGGCGGTGATCTGGTTGCCGGCCGCGTCGGGCAGCACCGCCTCGTCGGCGTCGGCGAGCACGGTGACGTGCGCCGGGCCGCCTTCGACGAGGCTGCCGTAGCCTTCGGCGTACAGGCCGGTGAGCCGGGCCGGGGCGCTGGTCACCCGGGGCACGATCTGCTCCATGGTCATGCCCAGCGCGCGCAGCTTGGCCATGCTGGTGACCAGGTCGAACACCGGGCCGCGCCAGTTGCGGGCCGAGGTGTCCGAGGTGATCACGTCCGGGTAGAAGCCCTGCGCGATCGCCGGTTCGGCCACCTTGAAGCTGAGGTTGCTCTTGCCGTGCGCCGACTCGAACAGCACACCGCGCTCACGGGCGGCGTACACCTCGGGCAGCACGGTGCCGTCGGCCAGGATGCCGTACGGCTTGCCGGTGTAGCAGTGCGCGACGACGTCGCCGGGGCGCAGCATCTCCAGCACGGCCGGCAACGGCTCCGGGGTCTCCCCGATGTGGATCATCAACGGCAGGCCGGCCTCGGCGGACAGCTCCAGCGAACGCTTGAGCAGCGGCCGCCAGTTGTGCCCGACGACGTCCTCGGAGAGCCGGATCTTGAAGCCGCGGACCCGGTGCGGGTTGGCGGCGGCGACCGCGAGCGCGTCCTCGGGGACCAGGGTGTCCGGGTTCATCAGCTCGCCGAACCGGAAGTCGATCAGCCCGAGCACGCTGACGTTGAGGAAGTTGACCAGCCGCAGCTTCGCCGGGGCGGCGACGTACCGCTCGAAGGCGGCGAAGGTGGATGCGCCGACGGTGCCGGCGTCGCAGGCGGCGACGACGCCCCGGTGCAGGTGCGCCTCGTCCGGCGGGGCACCCACCTTGGACACCTCGGCGAAGATGTGGGTGTGTCCCTCGACCAGGCCGGGCAGCACGTACCGGCCGGCGCAGTCGACCACCTCGCGGGCGTCGGCGGCCAGGCCGGGGGCGATGCGGGCGATCCGGTCGCCGGTCACCGCGACGTCGGCGACCTGGCTGGCGCCGGTGGCGGAGTCGAAGACCTCACCGCCGGCCAGCACCAGGTCGTACCGGGAAGCATTCTCAGTCATCAGTCAGCGGACTTTCTGTGCGAAGGAGGGGACGGCGCCACCGCGTCGAGGGTTTCATCGGAGGTCTCAGCGGGATCACCGTCGGGGTTTTCAGCGCAGAACCGGGTACGCAGCGGCAGCACCCCGCCGACCGAGACCTCGACCAGGTCGCCGGGGCGCAGGAAGCAGCCCCGGTCCTGGCCGGTGCCGGCCGGGGTACCGGTGAGCACCACGTCGCCCGGTTCCAGGACCACGTACCGGGTGATCCAGGCGAGCAGCTGCGGCACCGGGAAGATCAGGTCGGCGATGGTGGCCTGCTGGCGCACCTCACCGTTGACGGTGGTCCGCACCTCGATGGCGTCGCGGTCGGCGACGGCGGCGATGTCCAGCACCGACGTGCCCAGCGCGCCGAATCCGGGGAAGCTCTTGGCCAGCGTCGGGTTGGCCGAGGCGGTCATCACGTCCCGGGCGGTCAGGTCGTTTGCGGCGGTGATCGCGGCGACGTGCGACCAGGCCTGGTCGGCCGGCGTACGGTGCATCCGGGCCCCGATGACCAGCGCGATCTCGCCTTCGTAGTCGGGTTGGGCGCTGATCGAGCTGGGCAGCGCCACGGTGGCGTCCGGGCCGGAGCCGGCGCTGGCCGACTTGAGGTAGAGCACCGGTTCGGTGGGGACGGCCCGGCCGGCTGCCCGCGCCTTGCAGTGGTAGTTGAGGCCGACTCCCCACACCGCCCTGGTACTGCCCAGCGGGGCGACCAGCTCGGCGGTGACGCTGGCCAGCGGCAGCCGGTCGCGGGCCGGGGCGTCGGCGGCCGGGGTCAGGCCGGCACCGGCCCGCAGCAGCTCGGCGACGTCGCGGTACGGCAGGTCGAGCAGCTCGGCGGTGCCGTCGCCGCAGATCCGGGCCAGTCCGTGCCGGGTGGCCAGCAGCTGCAGACCGGTCGGGGCGTTCACGCGGCGTCCGAGGAGTGGCCGGGCACGGTGCTCAGCGCCGGGTTGACCAGCGGTGCCAGGTTGTTGACGGCGGCGGCGGCCTCGCCGAAGCCGACCGAGATCAGCCGCACCTTGCCCGGGTAGTCGGTGACGTCCCCGGCGGCGTAGACCCGGGGCAGGTTGGTCCGCATCGACCGGTCCACGGTGATGTGCCGTTTGGTCATCTCCAGCCCCCACTGCTGCATCGGGCCGAGGTCGGCGATGAAGCCGAGGGCGGCCACCACCGCCTGGGCGGGCAGCTCCTCGCGCCCGTCGCCGCGTACCTCGCTGATCGTGACGGAGGTGAGCTGCGGGTCGCCGGCGATGCCGCTGACCTCGTACGGGGTGACCACCCGAACGGTGGAGGCGTGCAACTGCTCGACGCTGCGTTCGTGGGCGCGGAACTGCGGCCGGCGGTGCACCAGGGTGACGTTGGCGGCGTACGGCTCCAGGGCCAGCGCCCAGTCGACGGCGGAGTCGCCGCCGCCGACCACGACGACCTGCTGTCCGGCGAGTTCTTCCAGCCGGGGCACGAAGTAGCGCAGTCCACGGCCGAGGTAGTCGCTGCCGACCGGCAGCTCGCGCGGGGTGAAGGTGCCGATCCCGGCGGTCAGCAGGACCGCCCTGGCGCGTACCCGGCTGCCGGTGTCGGTGCCGATCTGCACGTGGTCGGTGGCGTTGGTCAGCTCCACGGCGCTCTCGCCCAGCAGGAAGGTGGGTTTGGCGGTGGCGGCCTGGGTGAGCAGGTCGTCGACGAGCTGCTGGCCTTTGATCGCTGGCAGGCCGGCGATGTCGTAGATGTCCTTCTCAGGATAGAGAGCGGCGATCTGTCCGCCCGGTTCGGGCAGCGAGTCGATGATCGCAACGCTCATCCCACGGAAGCCGGCGTAGTAGGCGGCGTACAGGCCGGCCGGGCCGGCGCCGATGATGGCCAGGTCGACGTCGTGTTCGGCGGTCATGAGTCGGTGCTCCCGGCGACGGCCGGGTGGTCGCGACCGACCCGGCCGATCTTGCGTGCGCCGCCGGGGGCGCCGAGATCGCTGAAGAACTCGGCGTTGATCGGGCCGAAATGTGCCTGGTCGGCCGGCAGGTCGTCCAGGTGGAAGATCGAGGTGACCGGGCAGACCGGTTCGCACCGGCCGCACTCGACGCACTCGTCGGGGTTGATGTACATCATCCGGTCGCCCTCGTAGATGCAGTCCACGGGGCATTCCTCGACGCAGGAGCGGTCCTGTACGTCCACGCATTCGTCGGTGACCACGTAGGTCATCGGTCCTCCCGCATCAGTGGGCCTCTCGCCGTTCTGCTCGCGCCTCGCGCCTCTGCGACCTGCGGTTATCTGGTTGGACAGCGGCGTCGTTGATGTGACGTCACGCTAGAGACCCCACCCTGGCTATGTCAACATGCGAGACGTCATCTTGGATAACTGTCACGGGAGTGATGGGATGAGGCGATGAGCGAGGACCGGATCGTTGACGCCCTGACGGTGCTGACCGCCGGGCCGACCCCGTACGGGCAGGAGCTGGCCACCGCCGAGCGGCTGGCCGGCTGGGGCGCTGCCCGCCGACCGGAGCTGACCTGGCAGGTCGACCGGCTGCCGGCGACCACCGAGCTGCCGTGCAGCGCCAATCTCGTGGTCACCGCCGGCCACGGCGACGCGCCCGAGCTGCTGATCTGCTCCCACCTGGACACCTCGCTCACCGGCGACCCGGACTTCGACGAACCGGTGACCGGCTCGTCCGGTCCAGCTGGCGGACTACACCGTTCACTCGGGCCGGGCGGCGACACCCTGGTCGACGGTTTCGGCCTCGGGGTCGCCCGCGCCGCCGCAGCGACCGCGCTGGTCGGTTTCATCGCGGCCGCCGAGGCGCTACGGGCGGCCGACCGGCCGCACCGGCTGACCCTGCTGCTGGCCGCCGCCGGGACCCACCGGTACCACCTGTCGCACCAGCGCGGGGATGCCGGCGCCGTGACCCGGCAGCAGCCCGGCGGTGTCGCCCGGCACCTGGACCGGCATCCGCTGCCGGCTGCGGCAGTACTGGCCAAGACCAGCCCGCCGGGCGTGCTTACCGCCGAACCGGGCGCCCTCTACCTGCGGGTACGGCTGACCAGCCGGTTCCATCCGGTGCTGGCCCGCGAGCACGCGGTGCCGCCCGGCGGTCTGATCACCCATCTCGGCGTGGTGATCGAGGCACTGGAGGCCTTCCGGCGACGACACCTGGCTGCCCGGGCCGATCCGGCCGCTGCGGTCGGCGCCGAGGTCGGCATCGGTGCGGTACGCGCCGGCCAGCCGGCCAAGCCGGATCTGCTGCCGGGCCGGCTCGACGTGCACCTGTACCTGGTGACGGTGCCCGGTGACGATCCGGCACTGATCCGCGACGAGGTGCAGGCCGCCGTCACCGCCGCGACCGTCGGCACCCCGCTGGCCGAGTGCCTGGTCTCGGTGGACGGGCAGCTGGTTCACCCGGCTGCGGCGACGGCACCGGACGCGTCGATCGCCCGGCACGCGTACGACGCCTGGACGGCGGCGTACGGTGAACAGCCGCGGCCGGTCCTCGGCTGGACCGGTTCGACCGACGGGGTGGTGCTGCGCGGTCGGGGCGTGCCGACGGTACGGCTGGGACCGCCCGGCCGGGGTGCCGATCCCGCCGATCCCCGACGGGACCGGTACGCGCTGGCCGATCTGCGGACGTTCGCCGGCATTTATGCGGACATCGCGATACGGCACACCGGCACCATCGACAGCACAGGGTACCGTATGGCATGATGCTGTCTCACCTTCCGTACGCGTCCCGGCCGCCCGCACCTACCCCCGTCCGGTGCGCACGCCCCGCCGCTTCCGACCAGGAAGCCAGATAAGGAAGCCAGATGGCGGACGACAGCTCTCCCGCCGAGGTGAGCCCCCCGGTGCTCGCCGAGCCGAGCACCCCGGCGATCCAGACCGTGCAGCGCGCCGCGGTGATCCTCAACGCGTTCACCGCCGCCCGCCCCCGGTTGAGCCTCAACGAGCTCACCGCCAGCCTCGGCACCAGTAAAGCCACCGCGCACCGCTACACCAAGGCGCTGCGGGAGAGCAACCTGCTGCGCTACGACGAACGCGAGGGCCTCTACTCCCTCGGCCCGCAGATCCTCACCCTGTCCGCCGCCGCCCGCGCCGCCATGCCGGTCATCAGCATCGCCGGCCCGCACATGCAGCAGCTGGTCCGCGAGGTCGACGAGACCGTGGTGCTCAGCGTCTGGGACGGCGACACGGCGGTGGTGGTACGCGCCGACGACAACACCGACCGGGTGATCCGGGTCAGCGTCCGCACCGGATCCCGACTGTCGCGCACCGAGTCCGCCCAGGGTCGGGTGTTCTGCGCGTTCCTGCCGGCGGAGGACGTCCCCGGGCTGGCCGCCGACCTGGCGGCCTCGGCCGAGCTGCGCCATGAGGTCGACAAGATCCGCCGCACCGGCATCTCCGCCAACACGCCGTCGGTCAATGGGGTACGCAGCATCGCCGCGCCGATCTTCCGGGGCCATACACTGATCGCCGCGATGGCGATCGTCGGCACCACCACGTCGGTGCCGGAGGGCACCGACAGTCCGCTGGCCGCCGCCCTGCAACGCGCCGCCGCCGTGGTCACCGCCGAACTGGGCAGCGTCGCCGGCAACGGCCACCAGCAGCCGGGTGGCACCGGACGCAACGGCCACCACCCGGGCGGCAACGGACGGACCGGCCGGAGTTAACCGGCGATTGCCCCCAACGTCTCGGACAACTCCCCCGCGACCTGCCGCAGCTGGTCCACGGCTGCGGTCTGGGCCGCACCGGCCAGCGCCACGCTGGTGCCGAGCACCGCGAGCGCGGCGACGACCTGGGTGCGTTCGAACACCGGTGCGGCGATCACCCGTACCCCGAAATCCTCCGGTGAGTTGACCGCGACGCCGTCGCGGCGGACCTGCGCGACCACCTCCCGCAGCGCGGCGGACAGCCTCAGCTGCCGCGCCACCACCGGGTTCTCGGCGGGCGGCAGGTACGCGCAGAACACCCGACCCTGGGCCGAACGGGTCAGCTCCAACGGCGAGCCGGTACGCACGCTGAGCCGCACGTCGCCGCTGGTGTTGTCCAGGCACCGGACCACCGTCGGCGCCTCCCCGTTCCAGATGCTCAGCACCGAGGTCTGGTTGGTGTCGCGGGTCAGCCGATCGAGGTAGGGCTCGGCGACGGTGACGATCGGCAGCGCGGCGCGGGCCGCCGCCTCCATGGCCAGGATCTGCGGCCCCAACGTGTACGTGGCGGTGGCGACGTCGAACCGCAGCAGGTTCGCGGCGCGCAGCGCCCGTGCGTACCGGTGCGCGGTGGCCCGGCTGACCGCCAGGTCGGCGGTCAACTCGGCCAGGGTGAGCCGGGGCCGCTCCACGGTGAATGCCCGCAGGATCGTCGCGGCGCGCTGCACCGTCTGGATGGCCGGCCCATCGCCGGTCACCTCGCTCGCTGCACCCGCCGCCCGACCCGTGACCACCACGGCACCACTCTACCGAGCTCTACGTCACCGGCGGGATCAGCCGGCGGCGGTGATCTGTCGGCGCACCTCGGCGCTGTCCCAATAGTCGACCCGGCGGGCGATCAACCCGTCGGCGTCCACCCGGAAGCGGAACATGCCCCGGATGCTCACCGGCGCGCGGCCGGCCGATACCAGCCGGAACGACATCCGGTACGCCACCGCTGCCCGGTCGCCGTCAATCAGCAGATCCTCTACCTCGTAGTGCAGGTCGGCGAACTCGGCCAGGAATCCGTCCAGCCGGGCGCGGTAAGCGGCCCGGCCGGTGACGGTGCGGCCCAGCGCGGCGGTGTGCTCGTTGACGAACCCGGAACTGACGCAGCCGGCGACCGCGTCGGCGTCCCCGGCATTGAGCGCGGCCAGGTACCGCCGTACCGCGTCGTGGGTGCGTCCGCCGGTCAGCTCCCCCACAGCCGCCGTACGGTGTCGAACACCTGCTGGTCGTGGGAGATCTCGATGACGTTGCCGTCCGGGTCCTTCAACGCGCAGATGTAGCCGACCGGCGGCGGCATCTGCCGCGGCTCCCAGTGCAGGCAGCCCATTTCACGGGCCCGTTCGGCGATCTCGTCGACGTCGGACCGGTTCGGCACCTCGATACCGATGTGCGCGAACGGGTGCAGCAGCCCCAACTGGCCGCCCTTGTCCTTGTTGAACGAGACCAGCACCAGCACGAACGGCGTCTCAACCTGCTTGTCGTTGGAGAGCCAGACGCTTTCGCCGTCGGCGTCGGCAAAGCGCTCCACCACCACCAGCGGGGTGAGCGAGGTATAGAACGAGATGGCCTTGTCGAGGTCGCCGGTGGGCAGTGCCACGTGCGTCCATCGGGCGTGGGTCAGGCCGGTCGCCACAGGAACCTCCAGTTGCCGAAATGTCTGTTGCAGCGCGTCTACCAGGCTATTCGGCACCGTAGCCGGGATCCATGTGCCGGGGACACAAACCCGGCGATCGGCCTTCGAGCCGCGTCAACGGTGCCAGCGTCGGTGGTCGGGTGCCAGGCTGGCGGCGGGAGGTTCTGATGCAGTACCGCAGACTTGGCGGCACCGGCGTCGAGGTGAGCACGCTCTGCCTCGGCGCGATGATGTTCGGTGCCTGGGGCAACACCGACGAGCAGGAGTGCCGGCGGATCGTCGGGGAGGCACTCGACGCCGGAATCAACGTCGTGGACACCGCCGACGTGTACGCGCACGGCGAATCCGAGCGGATCCTCGGCCGGGCGCTGCGTGGACGGCGCGATGACGTCGTGCTGGCCACCAAGTTCCACGAACCGATGGGGGACGACCGCAACCGGTGCGGCAACTCGCGGCGCTGGATCCGGCAGGCGGTCGAAGCCAGCCTGCGCCGGCTCGGCACCGACCGGATCGACCTCTACCAGGTGCACCGGCCCGACCCGGGCACCGACATCGACGAGACCCTCGGTGCGCTGTCCGACCTGGTCCGCGAGGGCAAGGTGCTGATGATCGGCTCCTCGGCGTTCCCCGCCGAGGAGATCGTCGAGGCGCAGTGGGTCGCCCAGCGACGGCAGCGGGAACGGTTCACCACCGAACAGCTGCCGTACTCGATCATGGCGCGGGGGGTGGAGGCCGGCGTGCTGCCGACCTGCCAGCGGCACCGACTCGGGGTGCTCGCCTTCAGCCCGCTCAACGGCGGCTGGCTGACCGGCAAGTACCGCTCCGCCGAGGTCCCCGCCGACTCACGGGCCGGACGCAACGCCGACCACTTCGACTTCCGTGACGCCGCAGCCCGGCAGCGCAAACTTGACGTGGTCGGCGAGTTGGAGAAGCTGGCCGCGCAGGCCGGGCTGACCCTGATCGAGCTGGCTCTCGGCTTCGTGCTGAGCCACCCGGCGGTGACCGGCGCCATCGTCGGCCCGCGCACCCTCCCGCAGCTACGCAGCCAGCTCGGCGCCGGGGAGCTGACCGGGCTGCCCGCCGCGGTGCTGGACCGCATCGACGAGCTGGTGCCGCCAGGGCACAACGTCAACCCCGCCGACGCCGGCTACCGGCCGCCGGCGCTCACCGACCCGGGGTTGCGCCGCCGGGACTGACCGACCGCCCGGCGGCGGGTCAGTCGGCGCGGATGAGCAGCAGCACCACCGTGACCAGGTAGACCACCGGGATGGCGATGCCCTCGAAGCCGACACCCCGGCGTTCGCGCATGATCAGGCCGGCGGCGAGGGTCACGGTGAGCAGCGTGGTCGATCCGGCGAGAAGCAGACCGGCAGAGGCCGCGTCGGCGTAGACCGACCCCGGCCGGTACGCCGTGTCGGCGAGGAAGATCATCAGTGAGTCGAAGGCGTTGCCGCCGAGGATGTTGCCGATCCCCAGGGTCAACGCCCCGATCCGGACCGCCGCGATCAGGGTGACCAGTTCCGGCAACGACGTGATCGCCGTGGTGACGGTGAACCCGACGAAACCGCTGGGCAGCCCGGTCGCCGCGATCACCCCCAGGCCACCCTGCCCGATCAGGTAGCCGGTGCCACCGACCACTGCGGCCAGCGCGGCCAGCCGCCACCACAGCCGGCGAGTGCTGGGCGCACCCTCGGCGTCGCCGTCGGGGTCGTCCGGTACGTCCTGCCGGGTGTCCGACGTCTGCTCGGCCCGCCACATCGGGTTCTGTCGCAGCCGGCGGATCAGGTGCAGCCCGTACAGGTAGAGGACCGGGATCAGCAAACTCGCCGGATGCACCCAACCGAGGGTCAGGCCGGGCGTGGCGTAGGCGACGACCGGCAGGCAGAGCAGCGCCACCAGCACCAGCGCCTGCATGATGTTCTCCAGCGAGGCGGCCGCGTGTTCGATGTTCGACCGCCGGTAGAGCAGGTCGGCGATGGCCAGCCAGACCGTCTGTACGGCGATGCCACCGATCGGGTTGGCGATGGCGAACTGGGCGTCGCCCTGCCATGCGCCGATCGCGGTGGTGGCGATGCCGGGTAGCGAGGTGACCGCGCCGAGCAGCAGCGCTCCGGCGACGGCCTCGCCCATCCCGGTCCG
Organism: Micromonospora sp. LOL_014; assembly: GCF_048060245.1. NCBI lineage: Bacteria > Bacillati > Actinomycetota > Actinomycetes > Micromonosporales > Micromonosporaceae > Micromonospora > Micromonospora sp. LOL_014. Next base: position 74,725 of record NZ_JBHMIP010000012.1, on the reverse strand, counting down.
GTCGGCGAGGGTGTCGGCGGTCGCCGCCAGCGACTTGCCGGCGAAGACGATCACGAGCAGGGCGACCGCGAGCGCCGCGATGCTCGGCGCCAGCGGCCAGGCCGAGCCGGTCACCGTCGCTCGCCGTCGCCTCGTGACGGATGGCCCGGTGACGGTGGGCACGACCGAGCCGTCTTCGTCCGTTCACGTCCCATGACCGCCCCCGTTACCCGATCACCGCCGCGGCGAATCATTCGCCCGTGATCCGGTCGACGGGGTAGCCCGGGGCGTCGCGGGTATTTGAGCAGGATGTTACTCGACAATCCAGATGACCTGTGGCGAGTCACCGCTGTCGGTGTCCTGACCTACGTCCTTCTCGTCGGCGTACTCAGAGCGTCCGGCAAACGGACCCTGGCGAAGCTGAACGCCTCCGACCTGGTCGTCACGGTCGCGCTCGGCTCCACTCTGGCGACCATCCTGCTCTCCGGCGACGTCTCGTTCGCCGAAGGCGCGGCGGCGTTGATCCTGTTGGTGGCTCTCCAGTTCGCCGCGAGCTGGCTGTCCGTACGGTGGGCTCCGCTCCGGTCCGCGCTGAAGTCCACCCCGACGCTGCTGCTCCACGATGGAGAACTGCTCACCGCGTCGATGCGCCGCCAACGGGTCACCGACAACGAAATCTGGCAGGCGGTCCGGGCACAGGGCGTCGGCGACATCGCCCAGGTGGCCGCCGTGGTGCTGGAGACCGACGGTTCGTTCAGCGTGATCACCCGTCGGCAGATGGGCGACGGTACCGCGTTGGAAGATGTCACGTGCGGAGCGACGCGCTGAGCCGGGCCAGCGACACCGGGACGCCGGTAGTCAGGTCGCCCGACTAGGTGGTGCCGCGCTGGAATGGTTTGGCCAGCGCTCTCGGTTCCCGGTGCTGGGTGGCGAACACCAGCATGGCCAGCAGCGCCAACAGGTACGGCGCGGCGATGAGCAGCTGCGAGTTGATGGTCACCCCGAGTGCCGGCAGCGCCAGCCGCATCGCGTCGGCGAGGCCGAACACCGCGCAGCCGACCATGGTCCGGCCGAGCCGCCAGGCGCCGAAGATCACTGCGGCGATCACCAGATAACCACGGCCGGCGGTCATGTTCTGGTTGAACGAGCCGACCTCGCCGACCGCCAGGTATGCACCGCCGAGCCCGGCGAGCAGGCCGCAGAACAGCAGCGCCTGCCGGCGCCGGTGGTTGACCCGGATTCCGCTGACGTCGGCGGCCTGTGGGTTCTCCCCGACCGCCCGCAGCTCCAGGCCCCACCGGCTGCGTTCCACCAGCCACCAGGTGAGTGGGACCGCGATCAGCAGCAGGTACGCCGGCCAACGCTGTACGAACAGCATCGGTCCGATGATCGGGATGTCGCGCAACACCGGGATGTCCACCCGCCACACCTGATGCCCGGTGAAGCTGCTGATGGTGATCAGGTAGCTGGTCAGGCCGAGCACCAGCGCGTTGAGCACCAGACCGACGACGAACGTGTTGATCTGGGCCCGGTGCGACAGGTTGGCGTGCAGCACGGCGACCAGCACGCCGACCAGTGCGCCGGCGGCCAGCCCGACGGTGGCGCTGCCGGTGGCGCTGGCGACCGCGACCGAGCCGAACGCCGCGCCGAGCATCATGCCCTCGACCGAGATGTTCAGCGTGCCGGCGCGCTGCGCCACGTACTCGCCGCAGGCGGCGAAGGCCAACGGGATGGTCAGCCGCGCCCCACTGGACAGAATGGTGGCAATGTTGTCGGCGGCGCTCATGCCGGCCTGCCTTCCATGGTGGTCTTCTCGTTTCCAGCCGATCCGCTACCGGTTGACCCACTACCGGCCGCCTCCGGCACGTCGATCGCCGGCACCTCGGCACCCGGTGGTGCCGGCTCCCCTGTCGACGGGGTTGGGGTCGGCAGGCCACCGGTCGGCGGCGGGGTGCCGGCCGGCTCACCGCCGGCCCGCCGCCGGCGCAGCAGGGCGATCACCGCCGGTGGCGCCACGAACGCCAGCACCAGCAGCGCTTTGACCACGTCGACCAGAAACGACGGCACGCCGGTGGCGGCCAGAAAACTGGAACCGGCGCGTAACACGCCGAACAGCACCGCCACCGGGATGGCCAGCAGCGGATTGTTCCGGCCGACCAGGGCGACCAGCAGGCCATCCCAGCCGAGGTTCAACGACATCCCCGGCTGCAGCCGGTGGCTGCCGATCGGGCTGGTCAGCAGCAGCGCGCCGGCCAGGCCGGCGAAGGCTCCCGAGATGGCCAGCGCCATCCCACCGAGGGCGCCGACCCGGACCCCGGCGTGCTGGGCGGTGACCGGGTTGAGCCCGAGCATCTTGAGCCGGAACCCCCACCGGGTCCGGGTCATCGCCAGGCTGATCGCCACCGCGATCAGGACGGCCAGGATCAGCCCTCCGTTGACCTGCAGGTTCGGGTACTCACCGAGGGAGGCGAGCCGGGCGTTCTCCGGCAGCGGGTTGGACTGCGGCGAGACCACCCCGGTGCCCAGCCGGGACTCCTGCAGCAGCCACGGGGTGTTGACCGCGAACGCCAACAGCTGCTGGGCCAGGAAGGTCATCAGCAGCGTGCTGACCACCACGTTGACCCCTCGGAAGCGGTACATCAGCGCGCTCAGTCCGGCCCAGCCGCCAGCGGCGAGCAGGGCCGCGAGCAGCACGACGACCAGTAGCAGCGGCCCGGGCAGGGCGAGTCGCAGGCCGACCCAGGCACCGGCCAGCGCCCCGATCAGCACCTGGCCCTCCTGGCCGATGTTGAAGAAGCCGGACCGGGCGCTCACGCACGCGCCGACCGCGACCAGCAGCAGCGGCGCGACGTAGAGCAGCGAGTTGCTCCAGGCTCGCGGGCTGGCCATGCTGCCCTGGTACAGCGCTTGCACCGAGGCGCTCGGCGAGCCGCCGGTGACCGCGATCAGCAACGCGGACAGGCCGAGGGCGACGGCGACCGTGACCACCGTCGCCGCGGTGACCTGCCAGCCGCCGGGGCCGGGGGTGAGCCGGGCCAGCAGCCGCCGGCCGGCCGGGTCCGCACCGGTCAAGGTGGCCATCAGTGGCTCACCCCGCCGACCAGCATCCCGAGGCGTTCCGCGGTGGCCTCGGCGGGATCGAGCACGCCGACGATCCGGCCCGAGGAGATCACCGCCACCCGGTCGGACAGGGCCATCACCTCTTCGAGCTCGGTGGAGATCAGCAAAACCGCCACCCCTTCCGCGGCGGCCTGCCGCAGCCGCAGGTACATGTCTTCGATCGCGCCGACATCCAGCCCGTGGGTGGGCTGGGCGGCGATCAGCACCCTGGGTCCGGCGGACAGCTCCCGGGCCAGCACCACCCGCTGCTGGTTGCCGCCGGAGAGGCTGCGTACCGGGGTGTCCGGGGACGGGGCGATGATGTTGAACTCGGTCATCCGTTGCCGGGCGATCTGCTGGATCCGCCGCCGGCTGAGCACCCCGCCGGTGCCGGAGACCCCGGCCAGCGACTTCATCACCAGGTTCTCGGCGATGGTCATGTCCAGCACCACGCCGGAGCGGTGCCGGTCCTCGGGCACGATGCCGAGTCCGGCGGTGTGCAGCGCGCCAGCCCGGTCGAGGTCGACCGGCTCGCCGCCGATCTCGACCGTTCCGGAGTCGGGCACCAGCAGCCCGGAGAGCAAATCACCGAGGGTGGCCTGGCCGTTGCCTTCGACGCCGTACAGGCCGACGATCTCCCCCGGTGCAACATCGAGATCAAGTTTGTCGAGGATCCGCAGCTCACCGAGGAGCACGGTGAGCTCGCGCAGCCGCAGCGCCGGCGGGGTGCCGGCAGCCGGCTGATCGGGCGGTACCGCAGCCGGCGGCTCCACCGGCTGGTCGCCGGAGCGTTCGACCGGCAACATGCCCAGCGCGGCGCTCTCTGCCCGCAGCGACACCTCCCGGCCGACCATCTGCCGGGCCAGCAGTTGCGGGGTGGTCTGTGCGGTCGGCCCGTGGAAGACCACCGCGCCCCGGCGCAGCACGGTGACCTGGTCGGTGGCCGCGATGATCTCGGCCAGCTTGTGGCTGATCAGGATGACCGCCCGGTTCTCCGCCTGCACCACCCGGCGCAGCACGGTGAACAGTTCGGCCGACTCGGCCTGGGTGAGCACTGAGGTCGGTTCGTCGAGGATCAGCACCGACGGGTCGCGGCGCAGGCACTTGATCAGCTCTACCCGTTGCCGCTCTCCGGCGGACAGCCGGTCCACCCGCGCCATCGGGTCGATAGGCAGACCGTACCGCTCGGCGACCTGCCCGACCTGGGCGCAGGCCGCGCCCTTGTCGACCCGGCCGCTGTCGCCCATGATGACGTTCTCCCAGACGGTGAGCGGGTCGATCAGGCTGAAGTGCTGGTGCACCATGCCCAGCCCCAGATCGGCCGCCCGCTGCGGGGTGTCGATCTCCACCGGCTCGCCGTCGCGCAGGATGCTGCCGGCGTCCCGGTGCACCAGCCCGAGCAGAATCTTCATCAGGGTCGACTTGCCGGCCCCGTTCTCGCCGAGGAGGCCGTGGATCTCGCCGGGTCGTACGGCAAGATCCACGGCGTCGCAGGCGACGACCGGACCGTAGCGCTTGCTCACTCCGCGCAGGGTGAGCGCCGGCGCCGTATGGCCGTCGGTGTGCACAGTCCGTTCCACCTCGCTAGTCGGGTCAGGCAGGGGATTCCGAGTGCGGGGCGGTGGCGGGTCAGCCGCCGAGCCGCTCCACCTCGGCGGCGGTGTCGATGTTGCCCTCAGCCACGTCGGTGACGAAGGCTTCCATCCGCTCGGTCTGCTCTGCCGTCGGGTCGCAGATCTTGATCGCCGGGTACGGGTCGACGCCGATCTGCCACACCTTGGTGGTGCCCATCTCCAGCTCGCCCTCGGCGAACAGGGTCAGCGCGGCGGCGAAGTAGGCACCTGGGTCGAAGATTACCGAGATGTCGAACTCCGGCTCGGTCGAGTCGCACCGGTCGGTACCCGGGGTGAGGGTGAGCGCGCCGCCCTCGTTGGCCAACTCGGCTGCGGCGTCGGTGGCCCCGCCGAGGTACGGGTAGACCACACTGACGCCCTGGTCGATCTGCGCCTGCACAGCTTCCCGGGCCTTGGCGGAGTCGTTGAAGTCACCGGTGTAGGTGATGACGAGGTCGGCGTCGGGAACGACCATCCGGATGCCGGCCTTGAAGGCCCGGGCGGCGTTGATCGCGAAGTCGACCTCCAAGCCGGTGACGAAGCCGGCCTTGGTGTCGCCGTTCTCCTCCATCAGCAGACCGGTGGCGTACCCCGCAGCGAGCATGCTCTGGTTCGGGTCGTCGCTGGAGATGACGATCTCCGGGGTCTGCGGAATGTTCTCCGACGACGGCACGTACCAGGCAACGTTCTCGCAGGCCGGCTCCTCGGAGGCAGGGATGGCGTCCTTGAGCTCGGAGGCGCCCAGCGCCACCATGTCGACGCCCTGCTGGCACAGCGCCCGGGCCGAACTGAGCGCCTCGGTCGGCGGCACCGAACCCCGCTTGATGACCTCCCAGCCCTGCTCGTTGGCGAACCGCTCGGCTTCGGCGACAAAGCTCTCGTAGTAGCCGTTGTCATTGATGTCACCGGGGCTGAGCACCCCGATCAGCACCTTGCCGTCGCCGTTGACGTCCGGCTGGCCGGCGATGACGGTGCCGCCGCCCTCGGAGCCGGCGGGATCCGGCGCGGTGGCGTCGTTGTCGGCGCAGCCGACCAGGGCGAGACTGACGGCGCCGGCGAGCAGCGCCGCCGCACCCTTTCCGATCCTTATTGTCACAGCTGTTCCTTTCACCTTGAAGGCGTCGCGCCGGCCGGTCCGGTCCGGTGCGCGCGGTACTCGGTCGCCGGCACGGCAGGCCAGCGATGCGGGATGTCGATGCCGGCCCGGCGGAGCAGGTCCGCGCCGCGCGACGCGACCTCGGCCCGCAGGGCGTCGACGTCGACGGTGGTGATCCGTCGGTCCCGGACCACCGACCGGCCGTCGACCAGTACGTCCCGCACGGTGTGGCTGGCCGCGCCCCAGACGAGCTGGGTGGCCAGGTCCCCGCGCGGGGTCCACGCGATGGTGCGGGTGTCCAGTACGACCAGGTCGGCGGCCTTGCCGACCTCGATCGAACCGGTCAACCGCCCCAGCCCGACGGCGTCGGCGCCGTCAACGGTGGCCAGGGCGAAGATCTCGTCGGCGGGCAGCGGCTCGGCCGCGCCGCGGTCACGGTCCAGCCCGGCGAACAGCCGGGCGGCCCGCCACACGTCCGGGGTGTCGCCAGCGTTGTGCGAGTCGCAGCCCAACGCCAGCCGACCGCCGGCCCGCCGCAGCTCGGTGTGCCGGCCCGCCCGGGTGAAGCCCTGGCCGAGTCGCAGGTAGGCACCGGGGCACGAGGCGACGGCGGCACCGCTGCCGGCGAGAACGTCGAGTTCGTCGTCGTCGAGCCAGACGGCGTGCCCGAGCAGCAGACGGGGGCCGAGCACGCCGAGGTCGCGCAGGTGCAGCACCGGGCGGGGGCGGCCAGCGACGGCGTACCCGGCCGGGTCCTCGGCGCTGGGCGACAGATGCCAGGTCATCGGCACGTCGAGCCGCTCGGCCAGCTCTGCGGCACCGGTGAACAGTTCGTCGCTGACCAGGTCGTGGCCGACCAGGGTGACCCAGCCGGTGACCAGCCGGTCGCCGGCCAGCGCGGTGACCGTCTCGGCCTGCGCGGCGAGGGTGTCGGCGGCCGGCATCGAGTACGGGGCGTCGGCGGTGTCCCAGCCCCAGCGGCCGACCCGGCCCCGGATGCCGGCGGCGCGCAGCCCGGCGGCGACCCGCAGCGGATGCGCCACGGTGCCCGGTTCGAGCAGGGTGGTGACGCCGTAGCTGAGCGCCTCGACGGCAGTGAGGGTGGCCGAGAGTTCGTCGTCGTCGCCGGTGACGGCGGCGTGCAGCGGCACGATCCAGTCGAAGATCGCCTGCTGGGCGGGGACGTCGTCGGGGATGCCGCTGCGGATCAGCGGGTCGGCGGTGGTGTGCTGGTGGGCGTTGACCAGGCCGGGGACGACCAGGCAGCCGGCCGCGTCGAGCTCCGGGGTCTGCGGGTACGCGACCCGCAGCGCGCCGGTCGGGCCGATGTCGGCGATCCGGCCGTCGACCACCGCGATCGCGCCGCCGGTGACCACCTCCCGGCCGGGGGCCATGGTGACGATGTCAGCGTCGACGACAAGTAGGTCTGCGGGGGCGGCGGTGCCGGTTTCAAAGGCGGCGGTCGGGGCCGCAGGCGTGGGCGCGGTCATGGCCGAATCAGGATCTTGCCGACGAGGTCACCGGACTCCAACCGGGCGTACGCCGCAGGTAGATCTGCGAGCGGGTACTCGGTGCCCCGGACCACCCGCAGCCCGCCCGTGAAGTAGGCGTCGAGCATCGCGGCGAAGTCGGCTGGTGCGTACGCGCCGGCGCCGAGCAGGCGCAGGCCCTGGTGGTAGACCTGGGCCAGCGACAGGCTGACCTGGTCGCCACTGGTGTTGCCGAGCAGCACCAGCCGGCCGCCGGTACGCAGGCTGGCCAGGGAACTCTCCCAGGTGGCCGCCCCGACGTGGTCCAGCACCAGGTCGGCGCCGTGCCCGCCGGTGTGTTCCCGAACCCCGGCGGCAGTCAGGTCGTTCAGGTCGAGCACCGCATCGGCGCCGAACGATACGGCGGCTGCCCGTTTGGCCTCACTGCGGGCCACCGCGATCACCCAGGCACCGCTGGCACGGGCGAGTTGGATGGCGGCGATGCTGACCGCGCTGGTGGCCGCCTGGATCACGACGGATTCGCCGCGGCGCAGGGCGCCGACCCGGTGCAGGGCGTGCCAGGCGATGCTCCAGGCGGTGGGCAGTGCGGCGGCGTCGGCCAGGTCGACGTGGTCGGGCACCCGGTGGGCGACGGCGGCCGGTACGGCGACGTACTCGGCGAAGCCGCCGGGGCGGTTGCCGCCGACGACGCGCAGCGTACGGCAGTAGCCGGGGTTGCCGCCGACGCAGGCGGGACAGTGCCCGCAGCCGATGGTGGGGTCGAGCACGACCCGGTCGCCGGTACGCAGCGTGCCGACCTCGGTGCCGATGGCGACCACCTGTCCGGCGACGTCCATGCCGGCGACGTGCGGCAGCGTGAAGCCGGGCAGCAGACCGGGCCCGCGCAGCTGGAGCAGGTCGAGACGGTTCAACGCGGCGGCGCGGACGGCGACGACGACGTCGGCCGGGCCGGGCTCGGGGTCCGGCAGGGCGCGCGGCCGCACGACTTCGGGGCCACCGAAGTCGGTCTGAACCATCGCTCGCACACTGACCTCCACCGGTCTACCAAACAATATGCCGTCTTGCATTGTGATTCGTGCTGCTTAGCGACGTACTCTGCCTGCGCTCCGGCGGCCTGTCAACGCCTCGACCGAAACTGGCTCAGCTACGTAACGTGCCTGTGATCCAGGCCGGCGCAACCGGGCGGAAGTCGCCATCGACCTGCGGTTACCCGCCATCAGCGATGGCGATCAGCAGCTCCCGCGCGACCAGCGCGGTACGCAGCACCGCAGCGGTCGACGGATGCAACGGGTCCACCCCCAGCAGCCGCTTGATCAGACCCACCCGGTAGCCGACGGAGTTACGGTGCAAATGTAGTTGTTCACTCACAGCTTGCCTGCTTCCCCCGGTTGCCAACCAGTGGTCCAGGGTGCGGAGCAGGTCGTCCCGCTGCGCGATCGGCCCCAGGTGCAGGTCCACGTACCAGCGCAGCCGGTCCTGCGGCACGGCCAGCAGCAGTTGCGCCAGACCGGCCCGCTCGAACGGCAGCTCAGTCAGCTCTGCCGCCGGGCTGCGGTGCAGCAGCAGCCGCAGCAACAGCCGGGCGTCCCGGAACGAGTCCGGGGTCGCGGCGGGGCCGGTCACCGACCGGCCGCCGGCCACCCGGACCTGACCGGCACCGACAATCTGTTCCAACCGGCTGCGCAGCCGAGCCACCTCCCGCTCGGCGTCGCCCTGCAGCAGGGTCCAGCCCAGCCGCCCGTCGGCCAGCACCGGCCGGTCCAGCCAGGTCAACGCGGAGGCCCACCGGCGGCGCTGAGCGCCGGTGTAGCCGAGCGCCACCGCCGCGTGTGGCTGGTCCAGCCGCCACCGGTACGCCGCTGCGGCCCGCACCAGGTTCGCCTGGCCGGCCGGGGACCGGTCACCCGTACCGTCCCGCAGCGCCCGCAGCAGCCCGTCGGCCCCCACCGGCGCCGGCGACTGCGGCGGCTCCCGGCGTACCGCCTCGATGAGCAACGCGGTGACCGCGGCCCGGGCGTAGTCGAGCTGGCCGGTCCCGACCGGCTCGGCCAGCAGCAGGGCGCCCAGCCGGCGGCCGCCGGATCCGACCGGCACCGACCGGCCGAGCCAGCCGTCGGCACACCGCACCCGGTCGCCACGCAGCGCCTCCGGGTCGACGACGGCGCTGCCGCTGGCGCTGCCGCTGGCGGCCAGCAGTTCGCCGGTCTCGGCAACCAACCGGCAGTCACGGCCGGTGGCCTCGGCCAGCCGGGCCAGCAGCACCGGCCAGCCGGCACCGCCGAACGCGAGGTCGGTCAGCCACTGGGCGAACTGGGCCGGCGTCGGTTCGGCGGCGACGGCCAGCCGGGGCCGGGCCGGCACCGGAAGGTCGGCCGCCCCGGTCACGTCGACGTTCGATCGAGCAGCCGGACCGCGACGGCCTTCTCCTGGGTGTATTCGCGCAGCGCCGCATACCCGCCGCCGCAGCTGAACCCGCTCTCCTTCTGCATGTTGAACGGGAACCCGATCACCCCGACATCGTGGAACTGGTTGACCGCCACCTGGCCGCTGCGGGCCTGGCCGGCCACCCGCAACGCCCGGGACACGTCGGAGGTCCAGACGCAGGTGAGCAGGCCGAAGTCGGTGCCGTTCATGATCGACACCGCTTCCTCGGTGGTCCGGAACCCCTGCACGGCCAGGACCGGGCCGAAGATCTCCTCGCGGGCCAACCGCATCGTCTCGTTGACGCCGTCGAACACGGTCGGGGCCACGTACCAGCCGTCGCCGAACGCGGCCGTGGCCGACTCCCCGCCGGTGACCAGCCGCGCCCCGGCGCCCGGCGCCTCGGCCAGGAACCCCCGGACCCGTTCGTACTGGGCCTGGCTGACCAGCGGACCCATGTCCAGGTCCTGCTCCCACGACCCGACCCGGATCTCGGCCATCGCGGCGGCCACCCGCTCGACCACCTCCGCCCGGACCGACTCCTCGACCACCAGCCGGGAGCCGGCATAGCAGTTCTGGCCGGCGTTCTCGGTGATCGAGGCGACGATCGCCGGGACGGCGGTGTCCAGGTCCGCATCGGCGAAGACCACGTTCGGCGATTTGCCGCCGAGTTCGAGCTTCACCGGGACCAGGTGCTCGGCGGCGGCCCGCATCACCGCCCGGCCGGTGCCGGTCGAACCGACGAAACTGATGTGGTCGACGTCCGGATGGCCGGTCAGCGCCACGCCGGCCTCCGGGCCGAGCCCGGTCACCACGTTGAGCACCCCGGGCGGCAGCCCGGCCCGCCGGGCCAGCTCGGCCAGGGCGAACGGGGCGAGCGGGGCGATCTCGGACGGCTTGAGCACCACGGTGTTGCCGGCGGCCAGCGCCGGGGCGACGTTCGCGGCGGTGAGCACGGACGGCACGTTCCACGGGATCACCACCGCGCAGACGCCGTACGGCTCCGGGCGGGTGTAACCGAAGTAGTCAGGGGTACGGGTGGGCAGGGTGACCCCGGTCAGCTTGTCGGCCGCGCCGGCGAAGTAGTCGACGATGCCCTGCGCGATGTAGATGTTGAGCCGCCCGCCAGAACGGGGTTTGCCCACGTCACGGGCCTCATGGGCGGCGAGCTCCTCGACGTGGGCGGCGATCAGGTCGGCCCACCGGCGCAGCGCGGCGCCGCGTTCGCTCGGCGAGGTCGCGGCCCAGCCGGGGGCTGCCCGACGGGCGGCGGCGACGGCGCGGTCCACGTCGCCGGCGCGGGCCCGGGCGACCGGCTGGATGCTCTGCCGGGTCGCCGGGTCGAGCACCGGAAGTTCGCCACCGTCGGCGGCCGCCTCCCAGGCACCGTCGATCAGCTGGCGGGCAGCGGGGATGTCCAGGTCAGCCATGGTGGAATCCTTGACCCTCCATGTTCCGCATGTCAAGATGCAGTCTCGCTTTGTGAGTACACCGGGAGGATTTGCGTGCGGGTCACGGCGGCGGTACTGGACAGCGCGGGTGCACCGTTCACCCTGCAGGAGCTCGACCTGGCCGGACCCGGGCCGGACGAGGTGCTGGTACGCGTACACAGCGTCGGTATCTGCGGCACCGACCTGGAGTTCGCCAACTTCTTTCCCACCCCGGCGGTGCTCGGCCACGAGGGTGCCGGCGTGGTCGAGCAGGTCGGCGAGCGGGTCACCGGGGTCTCGGCCGGCGACCACGTGGCAATGAGCTTCACCTCGTGCGGCAGTTGCCCGCTCTGTCTGACCGGCAGCCCGGCGTACTGCCGCAGCTTCGACGCGGTCAACTTCGCCGGCCGCCGCCCGGACGGCAGCAGCGCGCTGTCGCGCGACGGCGAACCGGTCAACGGACACTTTCTCGGCCAGTCGTCGTTCGCCAGCCATGTGGTCGCCCCGGCCCGCGCCGTGGTGCCGATCAGCAAGGAGATCGACCTGCGGCTGGTCGGGCCGTTCGGCTGCGGCTTCGGCACCGGGGCCGGCGCGGTGCTCAACGTGCTCCGCCCGCCGGTCGGGTCGTCGATCGTCGTCTTCGGTGCCGGCTCGGTCGGCGTCGCGGCGATCCTGGCCGCTCGGATCGCCGGCTGCACCACGATCGCCGCGGTCGACGTCAACGCCGACAAGCTGGACACCGCCCGGCTCCTCGGCGCCACCCACGGCGTCGACTCGCGCGCCGGGGACGCCAAGGAACTGCTCGCCGCGATCGCCCCGTACGGCTTCGACTTCGCCATCGACGCCACCGGGCGCGAGGAGGTGCTGCGGACCGCGGTCGAATCCCTCGGCCCGCTGGGTCGGTGCGGCGTCGTCGGGGTCGGCCCCAGCGAACGGATGAGCTTCGACTGGCGCAGCATCCTCAACGGGCGCAGCGTCACCGGGATCATCGGCGGCGACAGCCTGCCCCAGGTGTTCCTGCCGAGGCTGCTGGACCTGCACACCGCCGGCCGGTTCCCGGTGGACCGGCTGCTCAGCTACTACCCGTTCGAGCAGATCAACGATGCGGTGACGGCGGTACGCTCCGGCACCGTCGGCAAGGCCGTCCTGACGCTCTGACCCGACCGTGTCCCACTGCGAAACGTTGTCTCGCCATGTGAGTGGGATTACCCTCGGCTCCAGACACCCAGTGGCGCGGCTGGGAAACACCGCGCGGCAGTCAGCACATGTGGAGCTCGCCCGCCATGACTGAATCTCGTATCGCGGGTCCGTCCGACCCGCAGTCCGCGGCACCGTTCGACCACCACTCCGCCGAGTGCAACGCCGACCCGGTCGGCTACTACCGGGCGTACCGGGAAAAGTGCCCGGTCGGCCGGACCGACGCGCACGGTGGCTTCGTCTACACCACCCGGTACGCCGACGTGGTCCGCGTCGCCCGCGACGACGACACCTTCTCCTCGGCCCGCGCCACCGCCGGTGGCGACGGCACCGCCATCGTCATCCCGCGCGGGCCCGGCCTGGAGCAGTACCCGATCGAGCTGGACCCGCCGGCCGCCGGCGACTACCGCGACCTGATCAACCCGCTGCTCACCCAGGACGCAGTCGCGAAACTCGCCCCGATGATCGCCCGGCACACCACCCGGATCATCGACGACTTCGTCACCGAAGGCTCAGTCGACTTCGTCCGCGACCTGACCAACCCGCTGCCGGCCGCCGTCACCCTGGACTGGCTCGGCTTCCCCGAAGCGGAATGGCCCAAGCTGGCCAAGCCGATCCACGACATCTTCGCCGCCCTGCCCGGCAGCGAACGGGCCATCCGGGGCGGCCAGGGCCTGGCATACATGGACGAACGGATCCGGGAACTGATCCACGCCCGGCGCGCCGAGCCGGCCGACGACGCGGTCAGCTACCTGGTCGCCCAGCGCCGACCCGACGGCGAACTGTTCGGCGTCGACGAACTGGTCTCCGTCATCGGCCTGCTGATCGCCGGCGGGGTGGACACCACCACCTCGTTGACCGGCTCCACCCTGGTGCACCTGAGCCGCCACCCGGAGCAGCGGCAACGGCTGATCGATTCACCCGACCTGCTCGACGGCGCCACCGAGGAGTTCCTGCGGGTCTTCGCGCCGTCCCAGTCGATGGCCCGCACCGCACGCGCCGACGCCGAGGTCGGCGGCTGCCCGGTCAGCGCCGGCGAACGGATCCTGATCCCCTGGGTCGCCGCCAACCACGATCCGGCGGTCTTCCCCGAGCCGGAGCAGGTCCGGCTGGACCGCGACGCCACCCGGCACCTCAGTTTCGGCATCGGCAGCCACCGGTGCGCCGGCGCCCACCTGGCCCGGCTGATGTTCCGCGAAATGATCACCCAGGTGCTGACCCGGCTGCCGGACTACCAGGTCGTCGAGGACGGTCTCGTCGGCTACCCCACCAAGGGCAACCAGACCGGCTGGGACGCCATCCCGGCCGTGTTCACCGCCGGCCGCCGCGCCGCCGACGCGGCGGCCGGCGGCGCCCCGGCGCTCACCCGCCCCGGCGGCGACCGGGAACTGGTCGTCGCGGCGGTCACCCGGGCCGCCGACGAGGTGCTGGAGGTACGGCTGGCCGCCGCCGACGGCGCACCGCTGCCGGCCTGGGCACCCGGCGCCCACCTGGAGGTGCGGCTGCCGTCCGGCCGGGTCCGGCAGTACTCGCTCTGCGGCGATCCCGCCGACACCGGCGGCTACCGGATCGGCGTGCTGCGGGAGACCGCCGGGCGCGGCGGCTCCGTCGAGCTGCACGCCGTCGCCGCCGCCGGCACGACGCTGACAGTACGCGGCCCGCGTAACCACTTCCCGCTGGTCGACGCCGACCAGTACCTCTTCCTGGCCGGCGGGATCGGGATCACCCCGATCCTCGCCATGGTCCGCGAAGCTGTCCGACGCGGCACGCCGTACCGGGTCGTCTACGGCGGCCGCAGCCGGGTCTCGATGGCCTTCGCCGACGAACTGGCCGCCCTCGCCGGCGACCGGGCCGTGCTGCTGCCGCAGGACGAGGCCGGGCTGCCCGACCTCGCCGGGCTGATCGGTGGCGTCGGCGACGGCACCGCCGTCTACTGCTGCGGACCCGGCGCGATGATCAACGCGGTGGAGCAGGTGTGGGCCGACGCCGGACGCACCGGGCAGTTGCACGTGGAGCGCTTTGCCGCTGGCGACGACCTGGAGGTGGCGTTCGACCCGGCGGCCAACACCGAGTTCGACGTCCAGTTGGCCCGCACCGGGGTGACCCTGCGGGTGCCGAAGGACAAGCGAATGATCGAGGTACTGCGCGAGGCCGTGCCCGGGTTGACCTACGACTGTGAGAAGGGCTACTGCGGGGCGTGTGAGACCCGGGTACTGGCGGGTACGCCGGAACACCGCGACTCGCTGCTCACCGAGGGCGAACGGGCCGCCGGCCGCAGCATGATGATCTGCGTCGGCCGGTGCAGCTCCGACCGCCTGGTGCTCGACCTCTGACCCCTGGGAAATACCGGACTTACACGACGGAGAAGCCCGGCGGCAACGTGCCTCGGCCGGTCAGCGCTCGCAGCACCAGCGGTCCGTCACCCACGACGGCGGCGAGCCGGGCTGCCTGCGCGGCCGTCTCGGCGAGGGCCGGTGCCGCGAACTCGCCGACGACGCGGCCACCGCCGCCGCCAGCGCCTCGGCCGGGACGCCGAACCGGGCCGCCCAGTAGGCCTCCGGCGAGGCGACTCCGACCGTCGGCGCAGTGGCCGGCGCGGGCACCGGCCCGGTGGTGGGCAGTACGGCCTGCCCGGCCGTGGCCAGCACCTCGGGCACCTGACGTAGCGCCGCGCTGACCGTGTGGCCGACGAGATCAGCAAGGGACCATTCACCGAGTCCTGGACCGGTCCAGCGGTCGGCCGGCACCCGATGGACCAGCTCGGCGTAGGTCGACGCAGCCGACTCGTACGTCTGGCGAAAATTCATACCCGCCAGTGTGCTGGTCAGCGGGAGTGGGAATGCGGGCGGCCCGCTGCGCTACGACTTTGGAGCGCGGCGGGCCGTCCACGTATCGGCGGGTGAGGTCAGCTGCCCCACTCAAAGTTCGGCTCAGCGGCCTCGGCGATCTTGAACCGGCCACCTGGCACCACGGCCGCCGCGCTGCGGTCGGTGACCACGTTCTTACCGAATCCGTCAACTAGCGGACGGCCGACGTCGCGCTTGAGCCACAGCCGCAGCAGGTGCCGTCGACGCTCCGGCTCCGGGTAGTCGACGTAGCCGGTCCGCGAGTGCAGAGCGGCATAGTTCAGCAGCCACTGCACGTCGCCGGGCTGGAAGTCCATGTCCAGCGCGAGGCCCGGCTCCTGGGCGATCTCGTCGTAGAGGTGCAGCAGCTCGATCTGGGCCTCGGTGAGCCGGGGTACCTCCGGGTAGTCCTGCGCCGAGAAGATCATCGAGCTGCCGGCGTAGGTGCTGAAGACGCCGTCGACGTAGCTGCAGATCGGTGACAGGTAGGTCTTGGCCGGGGCGTCGTGGTCCTGCTTGTACCAGTCCCAGTGCCACGGCTCGAACAGCAGCGGGGCCAGGTCGGGCCGACGGCGCAGAATCTCGTTGTAGATGGTGGTGCCGCTGACCAGGCTGCTCGACCCGCCGTCCTTGGCGGCGCGCAGGCACATCAGCGCGACGACGTCGGAGCTGTCGGAGTGAAACGGCAGCCGGTCACGCACCCGAGACGGCAGCGCCGACGGGTCGTCGAGGGTCTTGTTGGAGGTGGCGATGACGTGGTCGAGCACGTCACCCATCTGGTTCTGCCCCATCGGTACGCCGAGGTGCAGCCCCATCAGGAAGAAGATCGCGCCGGCGAGGGTGTCGCCGTACTCCTCGGTGCGCAGCCCGCGCACCAGGATGAAGCCGCGGCCCGAGTCCATCTGCTGGGCGCATTCGGCGTTGAGGCCGGCGCAGACCGGCAGCGGGTAGTCGGCGGCGGTCACCGTACGCAGGTCGGGGTCGTCGGCGACGAACTTGCGCCCGACGGTCTCCAACTCGGTCCGCTCGGCGTCGCTGAGGTGGTAGATCCATTCGGTGGACTCGCTCAGCTCGTCGCCGCGCCAGGCGGACGGGCCGGAGATCGGGGCCAGGTCGATTGCGGTCGTCATGATGATGCGCTCCGAGGGTCGTCGGTTCTGATGGAAGAGTCGGCCGGTGTCCCGGGTACTACGCGTGGTGGCGTGCGCGGACCGGTTCGGTCAGGACAGGGGTGGCGTGCCCGCCGTGTCCACGGCGTGTGTCAGGTGCCGGGGTGCGACGGTCGGGCGTACTCGACAATCAGAACGGGGTCTGCGGGTCCCCGGCAGCGGTCCCGGGGCGCATGCCCTCACGCGGCGGGTGGACCCGCAGCGGCTCCTCGTAACCGCGCACCAGCAATCCAGCACCTTGCGGAACTCGGATCATGGCGGTCTCCTGCGGCTGTTTGGTCGTGGTCTCCAGCCTAGGCCAGCACCCATCAACCGTCAACAGAGACGCCATCTCGCAAGACGACAGCGCATGAGGATCCATCCAGACGCAGGCCGCGCAGGGAACCCACACCAAGCGGAGATCTTGACGGACGCCTCTACCTTGACATCCACCCCAACAAAGCCTACCCTTAGCCGCGCACATCGATATTCATGCATATCTGAATATTCATGGCGACGATGCCGGTCAGCCGAGGCCGCGACCGGACAGCCACTCATGACGGGATGGTGGACGATCATGGCTCGTCCACCGGGGCGCTCCACTGGAGCCCGCCTCAGGATGCCTCGATGCATCCCGATCTCCTGTTTGCACACCCCAAGAGGAGGCAAGGATGAAAGCAGGTGAAATCCTGTCGGTCCGCCGGCGCAGCCGGCGGTGGGCAGTCTTCACAGTGGCAGCGATGGTGGTCACTGTCGGTCCGGCGCTGGGCGCTGAGTCCACCCTCGCGTCACGCGCTGTGGCAGCGGCGGACTCGGAACCCGCAGCGGCGGCAGTCCCACCCGCTTTTCCCGGGGCAGAGGGAGCGGGAGCCAACGCCAAAGGCGGCCGTGGCGGTGACGTCTACTACGTGACCACACTCGCTGACAGCGGCGCCGGGTCGCTACGGGCCGGCATCGACAGCGCGCCGGCCGGCGGTAGGACGATTCTGTTCAAGGTCTCTGGCACGATCGCACTGAACTCAAACCTCGGGATCAACAAGTCGAACATAACGATCGCCGGCCAGAGCGCGCCCGGCGATGGGATCGCGATCCGCAACTACACCATCGGCATCGGCAACGGCGCACATGATGTGGTGATCCGTCACATCCGGCTGCGCACCGGGGCGAACGACTCGCGCGACAGCATGTGGATCTCGTCTGGCCGCAACATCATCATCGACCACGTATCCGCGTCATGGGGATCGGACGAGGTGATTTCGGCAAGTCGCGATGTTCAAGATCTGACGGTACAAAACACGATCATCTCTGAGGCGCTGAACCGCGCCAACCACGGCTTCGGCAGCATCATCGCCTCCGCACACGACACCACGTACTCCTGGCACCACAACCTGTGGGCGAACAACGTCAGCCGCAACCCGCGTCCGGGTACCGACGCCCCAGACCCCGGTTTCCGGCTGGACCTGCGCAACAACGTTTTTTCCAACTGGGGCTACGCCGCCGGCTACAGCGGCAGCGACGACGGCCGGATCGAGCTGAACTACGTCAACAACTACCTCGTGGCCGGGCCGAACTCGACTGAGACATGTGCCATGGACAGCGGCGGTAGTCTCCAGAACTACCAGTCAGGCAACATGATCGACCTGAACAGGAACGGCCGGGTCGACGGTAGCGACACCGGGTGGGGAATGTTCTGCGGCAGTTACACCAAACACGGCAACGAGTGGCCCGTCCCGCCGGTAACGACCGATTCCGCGGGCGCGGCATACGCGCGAGTGCTTGCTCAGGGCGGCGCAATGCCGTGGCGTCGCGACTCGGTCGACAGACGAATCATCGACTCCGTCCGCCAGCAAAACGGGAGAATCATCAACAACGTCTCTGACGTCGGCGGTTGGCCCACTCTCGTCTCGGAGCCGGCGCCCACCGACACCGACAGTGACGGCATGCCGGACTACTGGGAGCAGGCCCTCGGGCTCAACCCGAGCAACGCCGCGGACCGGAACAACACCGACGCGGCCGGCTACACGATGCTCGAGAACTACCTGAACTGGTTGGCTGAGGGCCACGCTGTGGTCGACCGGAACGGTTCCGTGGACGTGGACCTGCGCGCCCTCAACGGCGGATCGAACCTGAACTTCACCGCGGCCTCCGGTCGCAACGGCACGGTCACCCTGCTGGGTGACGGCCGCACCGCCCGCTTCACCCCGGCGACGAACTACAGCGGGCTGGCAAACTTCACCTACACCGCGACCGACCCGGCCACCGGGCTGAGCTTCGGCCCGGTTGGGGTGGGCGTCCTGGTACGAGGCAACGGCGGCCCGCCGCCCACCACCGCACCACCCACCACCGCACCACCCACCACCGCACCACCCACCACCGCACCACCCACGACAGGATGCCGGGTCACGTACACGGTCAACGCCTGGAACTCCGGGCTCACCACGGCCATCAGCGTGACCAACACCAGCACTACGACGGTCAACGGATGGACGCTGGCGTTCACGCTGCCCAGCGGGCAGACCATCACGAATGGCTGGAACGCCACCTACTCCCCGCTGAGCGGACCGGTCAAAGCCAGCAACGTCTCCTACAACGGCACGATCGCACCGAACTCCTCAGTCGACTTCGGCTTCCAGGCCACCCATACCGGAAACACCGGGCGACCGTCCTCGTTCACACTCAACGGCACCGCCTGCGCATTCGCCTGATCAACCGGCCGGCACCGGTGGCCCTCGGGCCAGCGGTGCCGGCCGAACCCCGGCCGGGTGAAGGCGCAACAGCCGGTCAGTCTGCGGCGGTGTGCCGGACCTCGCCGGCAACGATGGTGGCCAGCACGGTGCCAGCGGTCAGCACGTCGGCGTCCGGGGTGAGCGGATCGACGTCGAGCACGGTCAGATCCGCCGGTTCGCCGACCCGGAGCATCCCGCCGCCCCAGCCGGCCTGCGGGTTGCCGGCGACCTGCGCCGCGCCGGTGGTGAACAGCGCCAAGGCCTCGGCGGCGGAGAGGGCCTGGTCCGGACCGAGCGGCTCGTCACGGCCCCGGACCCGACGGGTACGGGCCTGCCAGATGCCGTGCAGCACCGACATCGGCGGCCCTGGGCCGTCCGAGCCGCCCCCGACCGTCACGCCCGCGTCCAACCATGAGCGAAGCGGGTTGGCGGCGGCCGCCGCCGGCTCGCCGAGCCGGTCGATCAGGTTGAGCCCGAACGCCCACTGCAGCGCCGGATGCGCCGACACCGACACGCCGAGCCGCCGGGCGGTCGCCATCGCCTCCGGCCCTGGACCGAGATAGGCGTGGATCAGATGAAAACCCAGGCCGGCGATTGGCGTACCGGCCGCGACCTCGGCGAAGACCGACAGCGTCAGGTCGATCGCGGCGTCGCCGACCGCGTGCACACCGACGCCGCGCCCATGGGCCGCAGCCGCCGCGCAGTGCGCCCGCACCGTCTCGGTACGCAGACTCTGGTTACCGTGGTAGCCGTTGGTGCCCGGCCAGGGTGCCGACAGCAGCGCGGTGCCGAGCGAGCCGCCGCCGTCGAGGAACAGCTTCGTCGGCCCGGCGCGCAGCAGACCCGGCGTGGCCCGGTCAAAGTCACAATCATCGAGGGTACGGCGAAGCTGCGCGTCGTTGACGTCGTCGCCGCCCAACGGCATCGCAACGGTACGCAACCGCAGCGCACCGGCCCGTCCGGCCACCGCGTAGGCGGCCAGCTCTGCGGCCGGCACCGCCGGGTCGACGGCCGTGGTGATCCCGTGGGCGAGCAGTTCCGCCTGCCCGGCGGTGATCCAGTCGATCCTCGTCCGCTGGTCCGGCTCCGGGACCACCGCCCGGACCAGGGCGACCGCCGGATGTTCGACGAGCAGCCCGGTCGGGGTGCCGTCGGGGTACCGGTCGATCCGCCCGCCGGGCGGGTCCGGGGTGTCGGCGGTGATCCCGGCCAGCCGCAGCGCAGTCAGGTTGGCGATGCCGTCGTGGCCCTTGCGATCCAGCAGCACCGGCCGACCGGGGGCGGCGGCCTCCAACTCGGCTGCGCTGGGTAGCCGACATTCGGCCAGATCACCTGGGTCGAAGCCGGCGTCGGCCTCGATCCATCGGCGGGTGGGATGCCGGCGGGCGTACCCGCTGATCCGGTCGCAGACGGCGCGGACGCTGACCGCGTCGTCCAGCCCGACCCGGGCAGCGGCCCGGCCGGCCCAGATCAGATGGACGTGACTGTCGACGAAGCCGGGCAGCACCACCGCGCCGGGCGGGGCGAGCTCCGGCGTACCGGTGGGGACGGCGGCGCGGGCGGCGCGCAGGTCACCGACGGCCGCGATCCGCCCGGCACGCACGGCCACCGACTCGGCCCGCGGGCCGGCCGGATCCATCGTCCGCACGTCGCCGACAACGAGCAGGTCACCGCCGGTCACCGGGTCACCTGCCGGAAGGCGAGGGCCTCGTGCACGGTCCGGGCGGCCCGCGCCCCGGCGTGCACCGCGTCGTGCAGCCGCCCCGGGCGCAGCGCGTCGCCGCAGCGCAGCACTGGCCGGCCGGCGGCCACCTCGACGACAGCCTCGTACAGGTCGTGGTGGGGTTCGCGACCGACCGCCGCGACGATCAGCCCGGCCCGCAGTACCGTTCCGTCCACCTGCACCTCCTGGTCGTTGGTAACCCTGGCCCGGTGGCCGAGCACGGTCCGCACACCGACCGAGGCGAGCAGGTCGGCCCAGGTCGGTGGGTCGTCGGGGGGTTCGTCGTCGAGCACCCGGGTGGTGTCGCCGAGCAGCGTGACGTCGGCACCGCGCCGGGCCAGCGACGCCGCCGTGCTGGTGCCGGTCCGGCCGGCGCCGATCACCAGCACCGAACCGTCGGCGGGCAGCGGCACCAGGCCGCGCAACACGTCGAGCGCGGGCACCGCGCCGGGCAGCGGCCGCGCCACGCCGCCGGTGGCGACCAGCAGCCCGGCCCACTGTCTACCGAGGTCAGTCGGGTGCAACGGGGCGTCGATCACCTCGACGGTGCTCGCCGTAAGCCGGTCGGTCAACCAGCGCAGGTACGGGGTGAAGCTGTCGTGCACCCCGCTGTCCACCGCGTCCCGCAGGGCCCCGCCGAGCCGGCCGCCGGTGTAGAGCCGGACCCGGTGTCCGGACCCGGCGAGCCGGTGCGCGGCTTCCAGGCCGGCCGGACCGGCCCCGGCGACGAGCACTGGCGCGTCCGGTTGCACCGGGTCGGACGACTCTGGCGCGGGCGGCGCGGTGGCTGGCGGCAGGCTCAGCGATGGGTTGACGGTGCAGGCGACCGGCCGACCGACCAGGGCGGCACGGGCGTGGCAGCCGTCGTTGCCGCGTACGCAGGGGCGGATCCGTCCGGCGGCACCGGCCAGCGCCTTGGCCGCCCAGTCCGGGTCGGCGAGGAAAGCCCGGCCGAGCGCGACCAGGTCGGCGGTGCCGTCGCGGAGCAGCATGGCGGCTTGTGCCGGTTCGGTGATCCCACCACAGGCGATGGTGGGCAGCCCGGCGGCCCGCAGGGTCCGGGCCGAGCGCCAGGCGGCTCCGAGGGGTACGGCGGCCGGCGGCACCTGGCGTACCCGCGTGGCGTGGTTGCCCGACGACACGTGCACCGCGTCGACCTGGCCGGTGACGGCCAGGGCGGCGACCAACTCGGCGGTCTCGGCCAGATCCTGCCCGCCGGGTTCGTGGTCGCGGTCAGACAGCCGTACGGTGAGCGCCACCTCGGCCGGCAGCGCGGCCCGGCAGCGGGCGACCACCTCCAGCAGGATGCGACGTCGCCGGGCCGGACCGCCGCCGTAGTCGTCGTCGCGCCGGTTGGTGTGCGGGGAGAGGAATCCGGCGAGCAGGTAGCCGTTGGCCGCCTGGATCTCCACCACCTGGAAGCCGGCCTGGGCAGCACGGGCGGCGGCGTGGCCGAATCCGTCGACGACGGCGGCGATCTCGTCGACGGTGATCGCGCGGGGGCGCAGGCCGAGCCGGTGTTCGATGGCGGGCCAGGGCACCGCCGACGCGGCAAGTGCCTCCCCCGGCAGGGTGCGCTGCCGTCCGGCGTGGGCGATTTGCAGCCCGGCGACGCGACCGCCGGCCCGGATCCGCTCGGCGACCGGGGCCAACGCGGCGGCGTGGTCATCACTTGCGATGCTGAGATGGCCGGGGAAGCCAAGGGCGGTCCCGTCGTCGATCGCGGTGAACTCGACGATGGTCAACGCGCTCCCCCGGCCGACCCGCGCATAGTGGTCCCGGTGCCACGGCTGGGCGTACCCGCCGGCGTCGGCCGCACCGGTCGAGGTGGGTGCCTTGACGATCCGGGACCGCAGCGTGACCGGCCCGAGCCGGTACGGGTCGGCGAGCAGAGTGGCCGCTTCGGCGGAGTCCATCAGTGGCCCCGCAGCACCCGGGCGGCGCCGTCTGCGCGGGGGTCGCTGGCCGCGTCGAGGCCGGCGGGGGTGAGCCGGGCCAGTTGGACGTGCCCGGCGTCGTCGTGGCGCTGTGGCAACTGCACCACCCGCAGGTTGAGATCGGCGGCGGCGGCCCGCAGCGCGTCGGTGGCCGGCGTGTCGGGTTCGAGCAGCAGGCTGGGCCGGTCCTGGCCGACGTCGCGGGCACCGATCACCCAGCGGGGGCAGGCCAGCAGGCCGGCCGGGTCGGCGGTGGTCAGCGCGTCGGCGGCGACCTGGGCCAGGATCCACGGCTGGGCCCGGCCGCCCTGGCAGCCGAGCGCGACGACCCGGTCCGGGCCGGTGGCGATCGCCGGGCAGAGAGTGTGCGGTGGCCGGGCACCGGGGCGCAGCCGGCCGGGGTGGGCCGGGTCGAGGCTGAACACCGACCCCCGGTTGTGCAGCACCAGGCCGGTGCCGGGTTCGCAGATGCCGGCGCCGAAGGTCTGGAAGACGCTCTGGATCAGGGTGACGGTGGTGCCGTCGTTGCCGACGGCGGTGACCGCGACGGTGTCGCCGGCCGGTTTCGGGCCGGGCGGCGGCACCGGTCCGGTCGGCGGGTCGGTGCGCAGCAGCAGCCCGTCGAGGTCGACCGGGCCGACTCGGGGATCCCCGAGCAGGGTGTCGCGGCGCTGCTCGGCGGTCCGCGCGGTGGTCAGCGCGGCGGCGTCAGCGGGCCGGGCGCTGGTGGCACCGCCGGCCGCCGGGCCGCCGTCGGCGGTGCGGCCGGCGGCGGCGAGCATGGCCAGCAGGGTGGCGCCCTGGCTGGGCGGCGGCGCGACCGACCAGGTCACCTGGGAACCGGCGGCGGAGTACCGCAGTGGATCAGTCAGCTCGGCGGCGTGCCCGGCGAGGTCGGCGGTGGTCAGCGGGCTGCCGAGTGCGGCCAGCCCGGCGGTCAGCGTATCGGCGAGTTCGCCCTGGTAGTAGTCGCGCCAGTCGGCGCCGATGGTGCCGAGGGTGCGGGCCAGCGCCGGCTGGCGCAGCACCGCCCCGGCCGGCAGCGGCGTACCGTCGCCGTCGAGCAGCAGTGCGGCCAGGCCGGGATCGGCGCGGACCACATCGAGCCTGCGCAGGATCGCCGCAGCCAGGCCGAGGCTGACCGGGACGCCGCCGGCGGCCAACTCGACGGCGGGTGCCAGCACCCGGGCCAGCGGCAGCCGGCCGCCGAGATCGGCGAGCGCGGCCCAGCCGGCGACGACACCGGGCACGGTGACGGTCAGCGGACCGCCGGCAGGCATCCGGTCCCCGGCTGCGCGCAGCGCCGCGACGTCGACGCCGGCGGCAGCCGCGCCGACCGACAGCACCGCCCGGACTCGGTCGTCGGGGGTGCGGACCAGAGCGATCAGGTCACCGCCGGCCGAGCACTGGTGCGGGTAGGCGACGGTGAGCGCCGCGGCGGCGGCGAGGGCGGCGTCGACGACGCCGCCGCCGGCCGCCACCACGTCGGCGGCGGCGTCCAGCGCGGACGGATGTGGCGCGGCGAGCGCGATCTCGATCGACATGTAGGTCAGTCTCGCTGGATCAGGATGGTACGGGCGAACGCCCCGTCGGCGCCGACCAGTTTCGTCGGCAGGCAGACCAGTTCGTACTCCCCTGGCGGCACGGCGTCCAGATCGGCGTTCTCCAGGATGATCACGCCGGAGCCGAGCAGCGCGTGGTGGGCGTCCCAGGTATCGGTGCGCCGGTGGCTCTCGATGGTCAGGTAGTCGATGCCGATCAGCGCGACCTGCTGGTCGATCAGCCAGCGGGCGGCCTCCGGGGAGAGCCCGACCCAGGATTCGGCGCGTTCGGTCTCGCGCAACGGGCCGGCCGAGTTGCTGGTCTTGAGCAGCACCCGGGTGGTACCGGCAACTCCGGCGGCGACCAGGTCGGCGACGGACACGTCCCCGTCGACGGCGGTCAGGTCGGCGACCACGGCCGGGCCGACCAGGGTCTCCAGCGCCACCTCGTCGATCGGGGTGGCACCGTCGACGAAGTGCGCCGGTGCGTCGACGTGGGTTCCGGTGTGCGCGCCGAGTCGCCATCGGGTGACGTTGGAGGCGTCGCCGTTGGCCAGCGACTCGACGATCTCCACCTCAGGTTTGCGGCCCCAGTGCAGCATCTTCGGGTGGATCGGCAGGGTGATGTCGTAGATTTTCACGCGGAGTGCTCCTTCGCGGCACTGGTCGGCCGATGAACGGACAGTCAGGGCCGGTGAGTGGGGTCGGGCCAGGGTTCGCGCACGGCGGCGGCGACAGCCCGCGCGGTGGTCGCCACGCAGCGGTCGAACTCGGCCCGGCCGTGCTCGGCGGTGGCGTCGGCGACGTCGCGGCCCCACACACCGGTGTCACTGACCTGGTCCATCCGGTAGTCCCAGAACGAGTCGACGTCGCGGTGCGAGGTGGCCTTGTCCATCCGGACCAGGTCCGGATACAGGTGCAGCATCACCGAGGTCTCGAAGTAGTTGGCGTGCATCAGCCCGCGCCCGTGGTAGACGTGGCCGTCGACCTCCGGTCCGGGGTACATGGTCACGTAGGCCAACGCCCGTACCCGTGAGTCGCGGTGGCGTACCCGTAGCTTCTCGGCGGATACGTCGAGCGAGCCGTTGTTCCAGATGTGCCCGTTGAGCAGGATGAACTGCCGGACGCCGCTGGCGTGCAGTGAGTCGATGACGTCCTCGACGACGGCGATCAGGGTCTCCGGGCGCAGCGCGATGGTGCCGGCGAAGTCGCCGTGTGAGGCGGAGACGCCGTACCCGATAGGGGGCACCACCGGCACGCCGGTGAGCGCGGAGACGTCACGGGCGACCGCGTCGCAGATCAGCGTGTCGACGGCGAGCGGCAGGTGCGGGCCGTGCTGTTCGGTGGCGCCGACCGGGATGATCACCGAGTCGACGGTGGTCGCCGTCTGGCCGGCCTCGGGCCAGGTCAGGTCGGCCCAGGCGACCGGCGTGCCGGGGCCGCCGAGCTCGGCGGCGAGCGCCGCCCGGTCAAGGTCGGTGCGGGACGGTTCAGACACGGTGTTCCTCTCTCGGTACATGGACGGAGTCGGGCGCGGTGCGATACGTGGACGGGTCACCAGGCCCGGCGAGTCTTCTCCGGCAGCAGGTCGATGGCCTCCATCGCGGTGACGGCGCCGTCGACGGTGGTGATCCAGACCCGGGCCTGCGGGCTGTAGTCGCTGATCAGCTCGCGGCACACCCCACACGGGGCGATGACCCGAAACCGGCCGGCCGGCTTGATCTGCACCGAGACCACGCTGTCGACGGTGAGCGGCGTCCCGGCGGGCAACGCGGCGCGGGCCGCGCCGAGGGCGACACCTTCAGCACAGATCGAGCTGCGCCGGCAGGACCCTTCCAGGTGTACGCCGGTGTGGATGGTGCCGTCCGGGGCGCGCAGCGCGGTGGCGACCTCGTGCCGGCCGGCGACCCAGACCTTCGACAGCAGCCGCTGGGCGACGTCGAGCAACTCGACCTCGCCCGGGGTCATCCCGGCCGGTGCCGGCACCGGAGCGACATCCTCGGTGATCATGCGGTGATCCCGAGCAGCCTGGCCATGTTGCCGCCCTCGACGAGTGCCCGGTCCGCGGCGTCCGGGATCGCCTTGGCAATCTTCATCCGTTCCAGGTCGAAGTCGGAGCCGGGCCACTCGCTGCCCAGCAGGATCTGCTCCGGGCCGAGCCGAGCGTACGCCCGCTTGACGTCGCTGATCAGCGTGGCTGAGGTCTCCAGGTAGACGTGCGGGTTCCGTTCGGCGACGATGATCGCCTCGGGAACGTTCCAGACCGCTCCCATGTGGGCGATGATCGTCGGCACCTGCGGGTGCCCCTTGGCGATCTCCTCAATCGCGAGCGGCGCGCAGAACGCGTCATCGAGGGCGTTGATCAGCACCATCAGGCCGTGTTCGGCGCAGGCGGCGAAGACCGGGTCGAGCAGTCCGTGGTCGGCGACGTGGTAGCCGTGCAGGCTGGGGTGCAGTTTGAGCCCTTTGAGGCCGGCGTTGGCGATCCGGGCGATCTCGTCGAGCGCGTCGTCGTCGGCCGGGCGGACCTGCCCGAAGCCGAACAGCCGGTCCGGGTGGGCCTTGGTCAGGCCGATAATGAAGTCGTTCTCGATCCGCTGGGCCAGGGAGCAGACCATTGCCATGTCGACCCCGGCGGCGTCCATCCGGTCCAGGATTCGTCGCGGGTCGAACGGCGTGTACGGTGGCGGCGCCTGCCCCGGCCGGGCACCGGTCAGGTAGTCGGACCTGCCCCGGACGTCCTGGGTGGTGTTGTATGCGTCGATGATCACTGTGCTGTGCCTCCGGTGGTGACGGTCGACGGTGCCGGAATGTCAGCCGGCACCAAGGGCAAATGGCAGCGGACCGTACGGCCCGGGTGGATCGGTCGCAGCGCCGGCGCTTCGATGCGGCAGCGGTCGACGGCGTACCGGCAGCGCGTGTGGAACAGGCAGCCGGCCGGTGGGTGAGCGGGATCAGGCAGCTCGCCGGCGAGCACAATCCGTTCCCGGTCGGACTTCCGGTCGAGGGTGGGCACGGCCGACAGCAGTGCCTCGCTGTACGGATGTGCCGGCCTGCCGAAGAAGGTGTCCCGGTCGGCGACCTCGATGATCTGGCCGAGGTACATGACGGCGATCCGGTCGGCGATGTGCCGCACCACGCCAAGGTCGTGCGAGATGAACAGCATGGTCAGCCCGCGCTCCCGGGTCAGGTCGGCGAGCAGGTTCACCACCTGGGCCTGGATGGAGACGTCGAGTGCGGACACCGGCTCGTCGGCGACGATGAACCGGGGTGACGGGGCGAGCGCCCGGGCGATGCCGATGCGCTGCCGCTGGCCGCCGGAGAACTCGTGCGGCCGGCGTCGGCCGGCGTCGCGGCCCAGCCCGACGAGGTCGAGCAGTTCGTCGACGGCCCGGCTGGCGTCGGCCCGGCTGGCCCCCCGGCCGCGCAGCAGCGGCTCGGCGACGCTGTCGGCGATCCGCCGCCGCGGGTTGAGCGAGCTGAACGGATCCTGGAAGACCATCTGCAGATCCGCGCGGATCTGCCGGAACACGGCCCCGCGCAGGCCGGTGATCTCCCGGCCGAGCAGTCGGATGCTGCCGGCGGTGGGTTCGGTGATCCGCAGGACGGCCCGGCCGAGGGTGGACTTGCCGCAACCGGACTCGCCGACCAGGCCGAGGGTCTCACCCTCGCGGATCTCCAGGTCGACGTCGCGCACGGCGCGGACCGGATCACCGCCGCGCCCCGGGTACTCCACCCGCAGGCCGGTCAGCTGGATCAGTGGCACGCTGGTCACGGTCGACCTCCGACCGCTGTCGGGGTGCGGGCGGTGTGCCGGGCCGACGCGTCGAGCAGGCACGCGTCGACATGGCCCGGTTCGCCGTACCGGTTGACAAGCTCGGGCGGCGACGTGTCGCAGTCGGCGTGGGCGAACGCGCAGCGTGGGGCGAAGCCGCAGCTGGGTGGTCGGTCGACGCCGGTAAGCGGGCTGCCGGGGATGGCCGGCAGCCGGTCGGCGACCGGCCCGTCGACCCGGGGCACCGAGTCGAGCAGCCCCATCGTGTACGGGTGCTGCGGTGAGTACAGCACCTGGTCGCGGGTGCCCTGCTCGACGATGCGGCCGCCGTACATGACGGCGACCCGGTCGGCGACCTCGGCGACCACTCCGAGGTCGTGGGTGATCAGGACGATCGAGGTGCCGTGCTCGGCCTGCAGCCGTTTGAGGGTGGCCAGCACCTGGGCCTGGATGGTGACGTCGAGGGCGGTGGTCGGCTCGTCGGCGATCAGCACGGTCGGGTCGTTCGCCAGCCCGATCGCGATCATGACGCGTTGCCGCATGCCGCCGGAGAGCTGGTGCGGGTAGGCGCGCGCGTTACGGGCCGGGTTGGCGATGCCGACGTCGGCGAGCAGCTCCTCGGCCCGCTGCCAGGCCCGCGCCCGGCTGATCCGTTGATGGGTACGGATCATCTCGGCGACCTGGGCCCCGGCTCGCTGCAACGGGTTGAGCGCGGCGAGGGCGTCCTGGAAGACCACCGAGATGTCCCGGCCCCGGACCCGGCGCAGGTCGGCCTCGCTGGCGGTGGTCAGGTCCCGCCCGTCGAACTCCACCCGGCCGGTGATGTGCGTGCCGGGTGCCCGGTTGAGCCCGACCAGGCTCATCGCCAGGGCGGACTTGCCGGAGCCGGACTCGCCGACCAGAGCGAGAATCTCACCGGCGTGCAGGTCGAGGTCGACGCCGGCGACGGCCGGCAGCCGACCGGCCGGTACGTCGAACTCGACCCGCAGTCCGCGCACGGACAGTACCGGCGCCGCCGGGCCGGTCGGGGCCGGGCCGGTCGGGGTGGAGGTCACCGGGGCGCTCCGGTGATACTGGCGACGGCCTGCTCAACCAGGTCGGCGACAGCGTGGGGCCGCACGCGGGGAGTGAAGTGGCTGCCGCCGACCTCGGAGACGGCAGCGCCGGCGCGGGCGGCCATGTCCCGCTGGGTGTCCGGCCGCAGCGTCCGGTCCTCGGCGGCGACCAGGTACCAGGTCGGCTTGTCGCGCCAGGCGGGCACCCCGGTGGGCTGCGCGAAGATGGCGTCGGCGCTGGGGCGCGAGTCGGCGTCGAAGTTGTCCCGTTCGGCTTCCGGCACGTCCCAGCCGATCTCCGCCCAGTACTCGGGACTGTGCTCCGAGGCCCATTCGCCGTTCGGACCGCGTCGCATGTGCCGACTGACCTCGGCGGGCGGGTAGCGGCCGATGATGTCCTGGATCGACTCGCCATTGTCGGGGGCGAACGCACAGACGTAGACGAGCCCGGCGATCCGCTCGTCCCGGCCGACGTTGGTGATCACCGCCCCGCCGTAGGAGTGACCCACCAGCAACACCGGTGCGGTGCAGTCGGCAAGCACGGCGGTGGTGTTGGCGACGTCCTCGACGAGCGAGTTCATCGGATTGGTCACCAAGTGAACCCGGTGTCCGGTGGCGCGCAGCAACGGTGCCACGTGGGCCCAGGTGCTCGGGGTGCCGCCAGCACCGTGCACCAGCACGATATCCATGATGGATTCATCCTCTCCGTAGGCGCGGGTCCAGGACCAGGTAGAACAGATCGACTACGGCGTTGACCAGCACGAAGAGCAGCGCGATCGCCAGCGCGGCGCCCTGCACCACCGGGTAGTCGCGTTGCAGCACCGAGCTGACCAGCAGGTTGCCGACGCCCGGGTACGAGAAGACGGTCTCGGTGATCACCGAGCCACCGAGCAGCGAACCGAATTGCAGACCGAGCACGGTCACGATGGGCAGGCCGGCGTTGCGCAGCACGTGCCGGCGCAGGATGGTCCGCTCCCGCAGCCCTTTCATCCGGGCGGTCCGCACGAAGTCGTCGCTGAGCACCTCCAGCACCGAGGCCCGCACGATCCGGGTGATGAAGCCGGCCATCGCCAACGCGAGGGTGGTCGCCGGCAGGATCAGGTAATGCAGCCACGGCCCGACCAGTTCGGGCCGGTCCTGCAGGATCGCGTCGAGGAGTACGAAGTTGGTGGTGGGCTGGTAGTCGAGCTGGCTGGGCAGCCGACCGATCACCGGCATCCAGCGCAGCCACACGCCGAAGACCACGATGCTCAGTACGCCGAGGGCGAACCAGGGCAGCGAGAAACTGACCGTGGCGATGGACCGGGTGGCGGTGTCCACCCAGGTGTCCTTGCGCAGCGCGGCGATCACCCCGGTGACGACCCCGATGAGGATGGCGATCAGCATCGCCGCGACGGTCAACTCGATCGTCGCCGGCAACGCACCACCCAGCAGGTCCAGCACGCTGTTGCCGCCGTAGAAGGAACGCCCGAGATCCAGCCCGAACAGATCGCCGAGGTAGCGCAGGTACTGCTCCCAGATCGGCCGGTCCAGGCCGAGTGCCTCGTTGATCCGGGCTTCGTTGGCCGAGATCTGCTCGGCGCTGAGGCCCTGGGTGCCGCTGGCCGCGAGGGTCGACGACGGTGAGCCGGGCAGCTGGCGGATGGCCAGGAACACCAGGGAGGCCAGGACGAACAGCACCACCGGCACGCTGGCCAGCCGGCGGACCGTAAGCATCGGCAGTGACCTGCCGCGCAGCAGCCGGATCATCGGCGGCTCCTCGGGTCCAGCGCGTCGCGCAGGTCGTCGCCTACGAAGTTGCTGGCGACCACGAAGACCAGCGTCAACGCTGCGGGCAGCACCGCCATCCGGGGTGCCGAGTAGATGAACTCCTGGCCGGCCTGCACCATGTAGCCCCAGTCCGGGGTGGGCGGCTGGATGCCCAGGCCCAGGTAGGACAGGCCGGCGGCAAATCCGGCGGCCACCGACAGGGTCATCACGATCTGGGCGAGCAGCGGGCCGGCGATGTTCGGCAGGATCTCCTGGATCATGATCCGGGGCGACCGGGTGCCGCCGAGCCGGGCGGCGAGCACGTAGTCGCGGGCGGCCTCCCGGGCGGTCAACGCCCGGGCCAGCCGGGCCAGGCCGGGTGACAGCGCGACCCCGACCCCGACCACCAGACTGCGTACGCCGGGTCCGCTGGCCGCCACCACCAGGATGATCAATAGCATCGACGGGAAGGCCAGCCCGACGTCGGTGACCCGCATCAGGATCTGCTCACCCCAGCCGCCGAGGTAGCCGGCGAGCATGCCGACGGTGGTGCCGATGAGCGCGGCCAGGACGGTGGCGAGGAACGCGACCAGCAGCAGTGGTTGGGCGCCGTGTACCAGCCGGGCCAGGAAGTCACGGCCGAGATCGTCGGTGCCGAGCGGGTGCCCGGCGGTGCCGAACCCGGCGAGGGTGACGTTGGACTGCCGCTCCGGGTCGGCGCCGATCATCAGCGGCCCGATTGTCGCCATCAGCACGAAACCGACGACCACCAGCCAGGAGACGGTGGCCAGCCAGGACCGGGCGATGGAGCGCCGCGCGAAGGCGGCTCTCCATCGCCCGACCGGCCGCGCCCCGGCGACCGTCACCGGTCCCCCGGCCGGGCCGTGCGGATCGGATCAGACACTGGCGTTCTCCATGAAGCAGCGGTGGTTGCCGAGCGCGGCGACGTTGGCGCCCTCGACGTTCGCCCCGGTCACCACCGGGTTCGCCGAGTAGCACAGCATCGACAGCACCATGTACTGCTCGGCGAACCGGCGCTGGATGTCGCTGTACGCGGCGGTGCGCTCGGGACCGTTGGGCAGGTTCTTCGCGGCGGCCAGGTCGTCAGCGAACGCCTCGGATCCGGGCAGCGTGTTGAATCCGGAGGTGAAGTCGCCGTACACCCCGGATGGCAGGCCCATCGCCCCGATCATGTTGTCCGGGTCCGGGATGTAGGAGTTGCGCTCCCAGATCATCAGCTCGTGGAACTCGTCGTCCGGGTCGAGCAGCCGGCTGAAGTAGGTCGCCGGGTCGACCGAGTCAGTGACGACCGTCAGCCCGATGTCGGTGAGGTTCTGCGCGACGATCTGCGCCGCCCGCGGGTGCCAGGAGTCGCTGGCCGCCATCAACGCCACCTGCCGGCCGCTGGCACCGGCCGACTCGATCAGCCGCCGGGCCTCGTCCGGATCGAACCGGCTCAGGTCAGCCAGGCTCGGGTCGTGGCCGTCCTGCGACGGTGGGATCGTGTAGCCGTCGGGTGGCGCGCCGATCCCGAAGAACGCCTGGGCGATGATCGCCTCGCGGTCGACTGCCAGGTTTATCGCCTGGCGCACCTCCAGCTCCGGGATCCGCCGGGCGTCGATCATCATCATCGCGTCGAAGCTGTACGGCGTCTCGTGGAAGGTCACCGCGTCGTCGGCCTTGAGCTGCTCGACCGCCGAGTACGGGGTGAACTGGGTGGCGGACAGGTCGCCGCTGAGCAGCGAGCTGACGATGGTCGAGGGGTCCTGGACCTGTTGCATCACCAGCCGGTCGACCTTGGGCCGGCCGGTGCGGTAGTCCTCGAAAGCGGTCAGCACCACCTGCTGCCCGGCGGTGGCCGAGGAGAACTGGAACGGGCCGGTGCCGACCAGGTTCTTGCCGATGTCGGCGCCGTACTCGGCGAGTGCGGCGGAGGAGATGATCCGGCCGCCGATGTCGGAGAGCCGGTTGAGCACGGTGGCGTCCGGACTGTTGAGCACCATCACCACGGTGTACTCGTCGGGGGCGTCCAGCGAGGCGACGTTGGCACCGAGGCTGCGCAGCGGCCGGGACGACCCCTCGGGCAGCGTCGGGTCGTCCTCGTTGAACTGCCGACCGAGGCTGGCCAGCACGTCCGCCGAGGTGAAGGTGGTGCCGTCGTGGAAGGTGACGCCCTGGCGGAGGGTGAAGGTGTAGGTCAGCCCGTCGTCGGAGATCTCCCAGCTCTCGGCGAGGTCGGCCTGCGGCTCGTTGGTCTCGAAGGAGATGAAGGTCAGCCCACGGCAGATGCAGTCGACCGCCATCCAGTCGCCCAGTGAGGTGTAGAAGGCCGGGTCGTGGACGGCGCTGGTGGCGTCGATGCCGAGCGTGAGGGTGCCGCCGCTGCTGGTGCCGTCGTCGCCGTCTTCGCTGCCGTCGGAGGCGACGCCGCAGGCGGCGAGCAGGCTGCTGGCGCCGAAGCCGAGGCCGAGCAGTCCGGTGCCACGCAGCATCGCGCGGCGGGTTATCAGGTTCTGCGGGAGGTTGCGGGGATCGTCCGACATAGTGCGCTCCTCGGCAGGGTATGGGACGAAGATGGATGAAATTTCATTTGGATTGGATCCAAAATCATCATCTGCGGTACCCGATTCGGGTCCGTATCGCGATTGTGAACGTCTGGTGTCGGGATGTCGAGAATGGACAGGTTCCCCCATGGCCGGCGCGGTGGCCGACGTACCGGCCGGGTCAGTCGGCCGGCACCACGTCTGTTCCGTCTGTTCCGGTGGCGCAGCAGGCACTGCCCGCGCCGCGGGCAGTGGCCGGATCCGGAACGTCCATCGCCGGATTGCGGTCGAAGAAGCCGTCCGGTTCAAGGATCATGTGGATCGCGTCCACCGGCATCACCGGCCACTGCTCGGGACGCGGGAAATGGTGGGTGCCGAGCACCGGCCACAGCACCAGCTCCACACCGTCGATCGACCGGTCCTGGCGCTGCCAGACCTGCACACCGTCGTCGCCCGGCTCGGCGTGGTTGGGATAGCGGCCACCGAGGAACTGCTCCTGCGGGTCGTACGGAGTGGCCCACAGGTGCTGGTGGATGAACGGTGCGCGGCGGGCCATCACCGAGTCCGGCCGGGCGAACGACCGGGTGGTGTTCGGCAGCAGCAGCCGATAGGCCGTCGGTTCACCGAACCGGTTGGTCCGGGTGGTGCTCTCCACCCGCCAGCGGCGGGCCGACGACGGATCGGTGCGGCGCGCCGCCTGCGACTCACGCAGCAGCGGGGTACGCACGTTGCGTACCGCGTTGCCGTACGGGTCGAGTTCCGGGTCGGTCTCGCCCTCGGCGTGCTCCTCGACCAGCCGATTGCGCGGTCCGTCCACCGCCATGTCCAGGCGTAGCCCGAAGTAGTGCTGGTGGGTCGGCGTCTGCACGTTCGGCGCGACGACCCGGCCGTAGCGCACCTCGTCGCCGTCAGCGATGCCGGAGGCGGAGAGCATCCCGGTCAACTTGACCTCCAGCTCGATCCGGCCGTCCTGGTAGAGCGACCAGTAGAAGCCGTAGTCGTAGTTGGCCACGGTCTGGAAGTTGGAGATGACCAACCGACGCGAGCGGCGCACCTGGCTGACCCCGCGCCGCAGGTCGTTGTGCTTCCAGAGGATGCTGTGGTCCTCCTCGTGCATGCAGATCGCGTTCGGGATGGTCACCGGGTCGCCGTCGCCGCCGAGGTAGGCGGTGTCGAAGTAGTAGATGACGCCGAGGCAGTCGCAGCCGAGGGCAAGCGAGTTGGTCAACGGCCCGGCCCCGTACTCACCCCAGTCGAAGAAGTTCTTGCGGTACTGGGTGGAGTTGGGGTCGAGGTACGGCACGTACATCTCGTTGCAGGCGGCCCGCTTGACCACCGGCCGGCCCTGGAACTCCAGGTCGTACAGGACCAGGCCCTCGCGGTGGGTGAAGCCGACCCGCAGCTGCCAGCCCTGCCAGCTGACCTGCCAGCCGTCGACGTCGAAACTCGGACCGTCGGGCTGCACGACGTCCAACGGCCGCAGCCCGGGCCGGGCCGGCCAGGCCTCGGCCTCCAGCGGGCCGGCCTCGTCCGAGATCGGCACC
This sequence comes from Micromonospora sp. LOL_014, assembly GCF_048060245.1. NCBI lineage: Bacteria > Bacillati > Actinomycetota > Actinomycetes > Micromonosporales > Micromonosporaceae > Micromonospora > Micromonospora sp. LOL_014. The sequence continues at coordinate 39,813 of NZ_JBHMIP010000012.1, read as the reverse complement.
ACGCCGTGGTCCTCGACCTCCAGGACCTCCATGGTCGCCATGTCGATGATCGGCACCACGCCCTGCACCGGGCGCACGTAACCGTTGTCGCCCTCGTTGACTCGGTGCCAGACGGTGCCCCAGGTGAGCCGCCGGTCGGCGTACCGCTTCGGCTCGAAGCCGCCCATCGACTCGGCGTCGACCACCACCAGGGAGACGTCGTGGATGCCCCGCTTGGCGAGCACCTCGCGGAACCTCGGGCTCTGCCGGCAGGCCTGGGCGGCCGCGCGGGCCTCCTCGGAGGTGATGCCGGGCCGACGCGGGTCGAGCGGACGCCAGTCCAGGCAGCGGTCGGCGGCACCGTCGCCTGCAGCGTGGTTCGACGCCGCACCGTCGTCCCGGCTCCCGACGGCCAGCGCGACGTCGATCTCCCAGGCGGTGCCGGCGGCATGGTCCATGGCCACCAGTCCGAGTCGGACCTCCCCGGCCGCGGCCGCGCCGGCCAGGACGGCCCGGGCGTGCGCCTCGTCCAGCGTGGCCCCCCAGAACCGGGTTCGCTCGCCGAGCCGACCGTCGGCGCGGGCGACGGCGACGGCCCGGGCGATCTCCGCCGGGCTGGGTGGGTCGAGCGGATGGTTACGGTGGTTGCGCCCGTCCGGGCTGGGGTGGCACGCGCTCACGATTGCTCCTGTCGCCGTCGCGGGAGTCGTTCCGATGCGGTCCGGCTCGTCTGGGGTCGGTCTGCGTCGCGTCGTGGTGGCTGCGGCGGGCCGGTGCTTCCTAAGAACTCCCTGGCCAAGGTAGTCTCGGATACTACCGTAGGATCATTGGATCCAAAACCAGGATCCAAAGCGAAATGTACGGGACCCGCAGGGTCGCCGGCCGGCTTGCTATCGTGACACTCACATCGCACCACTGTGGAGACGATGGCAGCCGGGCCGGAACCCGGCCGGCTGGGCCGCACACCGATCAGACAGGGGCACCGGGCATGCCAGTCAGCTCGACGGAAACCACGAGCAGTGCCCTCGTCGACGCCACCGCGGCCAAGATCCGCGCCAAGATCATGTCCGGTGAGATCCCGATCGGCGCCCAACTGCGCCAGGCCGAGCTGGCCAAGCTCCTCGGAGTCAGCCGCACCCCGGTCCGGGAGGCGCTGCGGCAGCTGCAGACCGGCGGGCTGATCGAGGTGGTGCCGCACCGTGGGGCAGTGGTCCGGGTCCCGGCGCCGTGGGAGGTCCGGGAAGCCTACGAGGTCCGTGCGGAGCTGGAGGCGCTGGCCTGCGAGCGGGCGGTCAGCCGGATCACCGACGACGTCCTGCACGAGTTGCGGGAGGCCAATTCGCTGCTGCGGCGTACCGAGCAGGCCGCCCGGGGCAGCATCCCGCAGCGACGGGTCGACGACGACCCGGGGGTCGCCCGCGCCCGGGTGGCCCTGGCCGGCTCCACCAACACCGCCAACGACCGGTTCCACACCCTCATCCACCAGGTGGCCGGCAACGACTGGCTGGCCAGGGTGATCAAGGAGATCAACGAGGCGTTCCCGCGCAACGTCTCGGCACTCGTGCTGCAGGACAATCCGCGGCACCGCGACGACAACTTCCACGAGCACGAACGGATCATCGCCGCGCTCACCGCGGAGGATGGCGAACGCGCTCGGCGCGAGATGCAGGCCCATGTGATCAGCGCCGGTGAGCAGTTGGCTCGCTGGTACGAGCGGCGATCGGCGACGGTGTTCCGGGGTTGACCCGGTCGGCGGCCCAGTCCCCGGGTGGCACCCCGGCGACCCCCATCGCCTCCGGAGCGAGAAACTCCAGATCCGGCCGGGGCACCCCGGTCGCCAGGTCGGCCAGCGCGGTGCCGATCGCCGGCCCGAACTTGAACCCGTGCCCGGAACAGGCCACCGCGATCAACACCTGCGAATGCGCCGGCAGCGCACCGACCGCGAACCGGTTGCCCGGTGCCATGGTGTAACGGCAGGCCAGCTCGGCGGTGACCGGGCCGTCGGCGGCCGGCAGGAACCGACGGGCGACAGAGAGCAGCTCGGCCCGCTCGGCGGCGGTCACCGGCCCGGGTGCCCGGCTCAGGTCGTCAACCGGCCCGTGGTCGAACCCCACCTTGACGGCGTCCGGACCGTACGCCGGGATGCCGTAGAGCAGACCGACGCCGGGGACCTCGACCGAGAACGGGCCGAGCGCCGGTGGGGCCAGCAACGCCGGGGTTGACGAGCCGATGTGGATGTTGACGATCCGCACGGTGGTCAGCCGGCCGGCGAACTCCGGCACCAGGTCGGCGGTCCACGGTCCGGCGCAGATGACCAGCCGGTCGGCGAGGAAGTCACCGGAGTCGGTGTGCACCCGGACCCCGGCACCGTCCGGATGCCAACCGGTTACCCGGCAGCCGTCGCGGCGGTGCACCCCGGCGGTCCGGCCGAGCCCGGCCAGCGCGTCCATCACGGCGGCGGCGTCGATCACGCCGGCCGCCGGATCGTGTACGGCCACCATGTCGGCGCCGAGCACCAGCCCCGGCGCGATGCCGGCGGCCTGGTTGGCGTCGACCAGGACACAATCCGGCCCACGCAGGGTGCTGCTGGTCCGGGCCGGTCGCGCGTACAGGCCCCCGACGGTGCTCACCAACCGGCGACCAGCGGCCTGCTCCAGCTGGCGCCAACCGGTGTACGCGCGGTCCACCAGGTCGTCCCAGACCGGCGACGGGTAGGCGCGGCGGATCATCCGGGTCCGTCCGTGTGACGATCCTTCGGTGTGCCCGGCCGGCAGCCGGTCGAGCTGAATCACCCGGACGCCCCGCGCGGCGAGCGCCCAGGCAGCGCTGCGACCGTGGACGCCGGCACCGACGACGATCACCTCGGCCCGGCGGTCTGCACCGGTCTGCAGCGCGGGAGCCGGGCCCGGCGCGGCCGTCGTCGCCGTGGGCACAGCCGACGGCGGAGGCGCAGCCTCCGAAACAGCCGGTACGGACGGTGGGGTCGGCACGGACGGTAGGGTCGGCACACCGGTGGCCGTCGGACGGGCCAGTCGGGCCAGGAGCGCGTCCACTTCGGTGTCGTCGTTGTAGACGTGCACCGAGGCGCGGACCACCGCCGGCAGGCCGCGCCGGCCCAGGTCCCACTGGCCGTGGCTGGCCGGCACGGCGACCAGGTGCAGTCCGGCGGCGCGCAACGTGCGTACCGTGGTGGTCGGTTCCTCGCCGTCGCGGACGAAGGTGACGATGCCGCCGCCGGCCGCCGGCGGGTCGACCACGGTCACCCCGGGCAGCTCGGCCAGCTCGGCCCGCAACCGGGCGGCCAGGCCGCTGACGTACGCCGAGATGGCGTCGACGCCGAGGGCGAGCGCCTCGGTAAGCGCGGCGCCCAGGCCGAGCCGCAGCGCGTGCGACGCCTCCCAGGTCTCGTACCGTCGGGCGCCGGGCAGCAGGTCGTACTCCTCGTCTCCGGTCCACCGGGCACCACGCACGTCCGGGGTCAATGGCCGGGCGCGCTCGCGCAGCGTCGGGTCGAGGTAGAGCAGCCCGGTGCCGCGCGGTCCACGCAGGAACTTGCGACCGGTGGCGACCAGGATGTCGGCGCGCATCGCGCCGACGTCGACGGGCAGTTGGCCGACCGACTGGGTGGCGTCGACCAGCAACGGCACGCCGACCGCGGCGACCCGGGCGCCGATCTGCGCGACCGGTTCGATCAGCGCCGACGAGGTCGGTACGTGGGCGACGGTGACCAGCGCGGCCGGCTGCCGCAGTGCCTGCTCCAACTGGTCCAGGTCGACGCCGCCCGAGTCGTCGGTGGGCAGCACCTCGACGCTGATGCCCCGGGTGCGGCGCAGCTCGAGCAGGTGCAGTGCGGAGCTGACGTAGCTGGAGGCGGAGGCGAGGATCCGGTCACCGGGGCCGAGACGCAGCGCGTCGATCGCCCGGTGCCACGCGACGGTGGCGCTCTCCACCAGGGCGACGTCCTCCCCGGTCGCGCCGATCAGCCGGCCGGCCAGGTGATAGACGTCGGCGGTCCGCTCGGCTGCGGCCTCGGCCGCCTCGTAGCCGCCGAGCCGCGACTCCAGCCGCAAGTGGTCGATGACCGCGTCGAGGACGGCGAGGCTGGGCAGTGCGGCGCCGGCGGCGTTGAGGTGGTGGGCCAGGGTCGCGCCGGGAGTGACGGCCCGTAGCGCCGCCGGGTCGAGCGGTGCGGGCGCCGGGTCGGCGGGTTCCGCGACCGCGCCCACCGGTCCAGTCTGGGATGCAGTGTCTTTCAAGATGGATCCCATCGGTGATCGGGGCGGTGCCCGGTCCGGCGAGGTGCCACCGACCGGACCGGCACCGCCGGTCAAAGCGCGACGACGACGCCCTTGCGCTCGCAGTACGAATGCAGGGCTTCGTCGCCCAGGTCCCGGCCCAGACCGGAGTCCCCGACCCCGCCGAAGGACAACGCCGGGTCGAAGATGTTATACGTGTTCACCCAGACCGTGCCGACCCGCAGCGCGGCCGCCATCCGGTGCGCCCGGGACAGGTCCCGGGTCCACACCCCGGCGGCCAGCCCGTACGACGTGTCATTGCCGATCGCGACCGCCTCGTCCTCGTCGTCGAAGGCGATCACCCCGGTCACCGGCCCGAAGATCTCCTCCCGGGCGATCACCATGTCGTTGCGTACCCCGGTGAACAGGGTCGGTTCGACGAAGTAGCCGGGCCGGTCCGGCACCCCGCCGCCGACCGCGACCGTGGCGCCCTCCCGCACGCCGGTCTCGATGTACGACAGCACCTGCTGGCGCTGCTCCTCGGAGACCAGCGGGCCGACGGTCACCCCGCCGTCCAGTCCGTTGCCCAGCGGCACCCGGCGGGTCGCCGCCGCCAGCCGCTCGGTCATCTCGTCCAGGATCGACCGCTGCACCAGCAGCCGGCTGCCGGCGGTGCACATCTGCCCGGAGTGGCCGAACGACGCCCGCATCGCGGTCAGCACCGCGGCGTCCAGGTCGGCGTCGGCGAAGACGATGTTCGGGCTCTTGCCGCCCAACTCCAGGGTGAGCCGCTTCATCGTCGGTGCCGCCCCGGCCATCACCAGCCGACCCACCTCGGTGGAGCCGGTGAAGGACACCTTCGCCACCTGAGGATGGGCGACCAGCGCCGCGCCGACCTCGCCGTCGCCGGTGAGCACGTTGAACACCCCCGGCGGTACGCCGGCCTCGGCGGCCAGCGCGGCCACCCGCAACATGGTCAGCGGGGTCTGCTCGGCCGGCTTGACCACGATCGGGCAGCCGGCGGCCAACGCCGGGGCGATCTTGAAGCAGCCGGTCATGATCGGGAAGTTCCACGGCAGGATCAGCGCCGCCACGCCGACCGGCTCCAGCACCGTGTAGACGTGGTGACCGCCGCCGTCGATCGGCACCACGGTGCCGGTCAGCCGGCTGGTCGCCCCGGCGAAGTGCCGGAACGCCCGGGCCGCCGCGCCGGTGTCGGCCCGGGAACGTTCGATCGGCTTGCCGTTGTCCCGGGTCTCCAGCACCGCCAACTCCTCGAGGTGCGCCTCGATCAGGTCGGCGAGCCGGTGCAGCACCCGGGTGCGCTCCAGCGGGGCCAGCCCGCTCCACCGGCGGTCGGCGTACGCCCGAGTGGCGGCGGCCACCGCCGCGTCCACGTCGTCGGCGGTGGCCTGGGCGACCCGGCTGATCACCGCACCGGTGGACGGGTCACGCACCTCGATCAGCGCGCGCCCGCCCGGGGCGATCCACTCGCCGTCGACGTGAAACGGCTCCAGGTCGGCCAGCGGGGCGACAGACGACGTCATCGGGCTACTCCCTCAGATCAGATCGAAGTACTCGCGCTGCTCCCAGTCGGAGACGTGCGCGAGGTAGCGGGCGAACTCGCGGCGCTTGAGCGTCGCGTACCAGGAGATCACCGGGGCGCCGAGCGCGGCGGTGAACGCCGGATCGGCCTCCAGCGCGGTCAGCGCCTCGGCGAGCGAGTCCGGCAGCCGGGGCGCGTCGGCGGCGTACGGATCCCGCACCGCCGGTGGCGGGGCGAGCCGCCGGTCGATCCCGTCCAGGCCGCTGACCAGCTGCGACGCGATATACAGGTACGGGTTGGCGGCTGGCTCGCCGCACCGGTTCTCCAGCCGTACCCCAGTGTCGGAGCCGGCACCGACGGCGCGGACCATGGCCCCTTTGTTGTCGACGCCCCAGGCCACCCGGTCCGGGGCGAGCGAGAACGGCAGGTAGCGCTTGTAGCCGTTGACCGTCGGGGTGGCGAAGGCGGCGGCCGCGCCGGCGTGCTCCAGCAGACCGGCGAGGTAGTGCCCAGCGACCGGGGAGAGCGCCTCCCCCGGCGTGGTCGGGTCGAACGCCGCCGCGCCGGTGGCCAGCTCACGCAGCGACTGGTGCAGGTGCCAGCCGGTGGAGGCGGTCTGGGCACCAGCCGGGCGGGACATGAACGTGGCGTGGTAGCCGTGCCGGCGGCAGAGCTGGCGGATCGCCGAGCGGGCCAGCAGCACCTGGTCGGCGGCGACCGCCGCGTCCCCGGCGGTCATGGTGATCTCGAACTGGCTCGGCCCGAACTCCAGCTCCAGGGATCGCAGCGGCAGGTCGAGCCGGGTGAGCCCGTGGTGCAGCAGTTGGACCACCTCGTCGGCGCGGTCCAGCCCGTCCTCGTGCAGCAGCTGCGCACCCCGGCTCAGCGGCCGGGTGCCGCTGGCCTGGCCGGGGGCGCCGGGCCGGCCCACCTGGTCGTCGTCGAGCCCGCCGTCGGTAGGACCGTCGGTGGCGAAGACGTGGAACTCCAGCTCGGCGCCGACGGTCATCGCGTACCCGGCGGCGGCCAGCCGGTCGAGCTGCGTGCGCAGCAGGCCACGGGTGCAGAACGGCACCGTGGCACCGTCGGGGAACCGCAGGTCGCACAGCACCCAGCCGGTCCGGTGCGCCCACGGCAGCACCCGGAACGTGGTCGGGTCGGGCACCAGCACGATGTCCCCGGCACCGGCGAACCCGTCCACCCCGACGCCGGTGTCGGCGGCGAAGACCGGGAATACCGACGCACCCGACGGGTCCTTGAGCAGCAGCGACGACGGCGCGGTCACCCCGGACCGCAGTGCCGTGGCGGCCGCTTCGCGGGTCAACGTCTTGCCGCGCAGCACGCCGTGCTGGTCGGCGAAGGAGAACCGGATCAGCTCGATCCCGAGCTCGTCGACGACCCGGCGCAGCTGGCCGGCGGCGGCGTACTGGGTGTCGGTCCACAGTCCGTGACGATCGATGAAGCCGCCCCGGTCGGCGGCGAGCATCGGCACGGCGCGGCGGCCGTCCCCACCGTCGGCGACGGGCCGTTCGTCGAGGCTACGCATCGCCGGCCGCCGACCGCGTCGGACCGCCGACCGCCGACCGGGCCGAATCGCTGGCCCACGGGGAGCCGGCCCGCCGCTGTGCCTCGCGCTCACGCCAGGTCTGTTCCCAACTGTCGGTCGGGGCGACGGTGTCGACGGCGAGCGGGCCGGTCAGCTCGGCGGCGGCGGCCTCGTCGGCTGGGCGGGCCGGGACCGGGTTACCGGCCTCGAACGCGTCGATCGCGCGCAGCAGCAGCCGGCGGTTGGCGGTGACCGCCCGGTCGGAGACACCGAGTCGCTCCACGGTGCGGTCCTGGATCGGGCCCATGCTCTCCACCGCCCACTGGTCGTGGACGTTGATGTCCAGGCCCATCCCGGTGTAGGTCAGGTCACGCTGCTCGGCCGGGTCGAAGCCCCAGTTGTTGGCCCGGTTGCGCAGCGGCCGATAGTCCGGCAGGGAGACCTCGTCGAGCCGCTGGGCGAGCAGGGTCTGCTTGTCGGTCGGCTCGGCGAAGTCGTAGAAGATCATGTACCAGTAGTGGTGGTGGTCGTCGATCGGCACGTGCCACTGGCAGAAGACCTTGTCGTTGCCGAACGGCACCACGAACGCGTTGGGGAAGACCAGGTTCGTGATGCGTACGTGCCGGATCTCGTCGGTGAGCTGGCGCAGCGCGTACACCCGCAGGCCGTGCTCGGCCTGCTCGACCTCGATGTCCGGCCGGTAGGCGTCGCCGACCAGCTTGGACAGCTTCTGCCCGGTGCCGGCGACCTCCTCGCTGAACTGCTGGCCGTAGACGTCGCGCGGATCCTCGTCGATGAACCGGTGCAGGAACGAGACGTGGCTGGGGTCGATGCCGCCCTCGACGCCCTGCAGCCAGTTGCACTCCCACAGCCCCTTGAAGGCGAAGGTGTACTCGTCGGGGGCCTGGAAGCAGTCGTAGTGCGGCATCGGCGGCGGGTCGCCCTCGCCGAGGTAGGCGAAGATGATCCCGTTGCGCTCGACGCATGGGTAGCTGGGGATGCGCACCTTGCTGGCGAAGGTGCTGTGCGGCGGCTCGGCCGGCTGCTCCAGGCAGCGCCCGTCCGGCCCGTACAGCCAACCGTGGTAGAGGCAGCGCAGCCCGCCGTCCTCGTGCCGGCCGTACGCCAGGTCGACGCCCCGGTGCGCGCAGAACCGCCCGACCAGCGCCCAGCCGCCGTCGGCCTGCTTGAACAGCACCAGGTCCTCGCCGAGCAGCCGGACCGGTTTGACCGGCCGCTGCGGGTCCATCTCCGACACCAGCGCCGCCGGCTGCCAGTACGCGCGCATCAGCCGACCGAGCGGCGTGCCCGGCCCGGAGCGGGTGATTCGCTCGTTCTCCTCGCGCCGCAGCATGGCACCCCTCCCAGCTAGGCATCCTATCAAGCGTGCATTGGATCCAATCCTGGCACAGATGTCGGCAGAGCGATAGATGCAGCATCCCGGTTTCCACCGACGATCAGCGCTTCTGCCCCGTCGTACCGCGAGGTCACTCACGCCGGCGGCGACCGCCGCTTCCGGCGCGCGGGACGCCCGACGCCTCGGCCAGCATCCCAGCATCGAGCGCAGTACCTGCCTACGCACGACAGCGCACCATGCACTACCGCAGGAACCTCACCGGAAGCGGCTCGGCGACAGTTGCCGGAGAGCGTCCTGGTTGACATCCTCCTCGCCTAGAGGTCAAGGATCGGCTCCGAACCCGGCTGCGGGGCCGACCTGGCCCAGGTCCTCGCCGCGCTGCGGCTTGCCGAGTCCGGCACCGTCGCCGGTCGTCCTGACTCCCTGACCGCTACCGGCGAAATCACTCCGCCGCTAACCGCCGGGCCGAGGCGCCCACCAGTCGCCGAGCACAATGTGCAGCACCATGGTCAGCAGGCTGATCCCGAGGGCCGCGAGCAGCCCGAACGCGAAGCCGAGAACGCCGGGGTACCGACGCCGGTCGACGCCGACCACGCCAGGCAACGCCGCCGCCCTGCCCGACCACGGACGCTCCAGACCCAGCCACCACAGCAGACCGAGCCCGAACGGGGCCAGGAAGACCAGCCAGAACCAGTACCACCGGGTGCCCAGCGCCGGAGCCGGCCCACCGACCAGCACCACCAGGAAGGTCACGAGCAGCACGAAACCGATCTGGGTACCGATCCTGACCGAGGTCTGCACGCCGCCGACCCGCTCTTCCAGGCCGGCGGCGCGCAGGTCGCGGGCCAGGGCGGCGGCACCCGGGCCGGCGTAGCTGCTGCCGCCGTCGGCAGCGGCAGCGGCAGCGGTCACCGCACCGAAGGTCGCGGTGTTGGTCCAGCGCACCCGGCCGTCGGCGGTACGCCAGCCGAACAGCGGGCCGAGCTGACCGGACGACCGCAGCTCGGCGACGTCGAACCATCCGCGTCGACTCTGGCCCCAGCTGTCACCCCACTGGTACGCCACCACCCGACCCGCTGCAACGTCCGCCTTCGCCTGGTCGTAGTCGTGCTGCCGGGGCGCTGTCCACCAGGCGGTCGTCGCAGCGACCAGCCACAGCAGGACGAGCACCAGCCGCAGCACCGTCCACCACGGAACGGCACGCACCATCGCCAGCCCGCGTATACCGTCGCTCATGGACGCATTGTGGCACCACCTGACCAGCAGCAGCCGACCTCGTCGAGGGCCGAGACCAGGCGCTAGATGCGTGCGCCGACGGCTGGGTGGTCAACGCCAGCGAGGTGAACAGCGGGAACCCGACGACGACGCCGAGGGCGACGAACCACGGGTCGAGTCGTTGAACGGCGACCCTGGTGGCGGGTAGCGACATGCTGAACGCGAGCACCCCCAGCGCGCCGAGGGCGAGCCCGGTGAGCCGGTCCGCTGTTACCGGCCGGACCTTCGTCGCCGCCCGCCCCGACGACCGGCACTCCCGCGACAACACCGGACCTGGCGTGGCAGACGGTGGCGCTCGGCGCCGAAGCCAGCGACCGCCCTGACCGGGACGGCATCCCGGTCAGCGCCCGCGTCTTCAAGCAGGCGCTACGCCGTCCCGGCGTCTTCGCCGAAGGCCGGGGGCCGACCAGGTCAGCGCCGGTTTGCCGACCGGCCGGTGAACCGGTCGGCGGCGTCGCCGACGAGTCGGCCCGGCGGGAGGCGACGGCCGGACAAGACCAGCAGCAGGTCCTGCGCCGTCCCACGCACCGGCGTTCCAGTGCCGTGCCGCCAGTCGAGATCGGTGGCCTGCAACTGGACGCCGGTCAGGTCGGTGCCGAAGTAGGCGATGCTGCGGGGCCGCAGCCCGACCAGCACCAGGGACAGCCGGTCGAGCGGCACCCGGTGGCCGAGCCCGAGTCCCACGGTGATGTCCAGACCGTGGATGACCTCGTGGGCGAGCGCCCCGGCCGGGCCGCCGCCGGGCGGTGTCCACGGGTGGGTGACGTTGTCCCGCAACGCGGCCAGCAACTGCTCGGGCGACATGGCGGCAGCGTCGCGTCGTGCGCTGCGGTCGGCCATCCGGTCGAACCGGCCACCGGCGCGGACCAGGTCCAGCATCATCCGGCCCGGTGAGGTACGGAAGGCCATGGTGATGTGGGCGACCACCTCACGTACCCGCCAGCCGGCGCACAGCGTCGGCCCGTCCCACTGACCCGGGTCAAGTTCGGCGAGCAGCGTCACCAGGTCGCGGCGGTGCGCGACGACCGCTGCCCGTACCTCGTCGGTGTATTCCATGATTCGTCCCTCCGTGACCGACGCGACAATCGCGCCCTCCGAGGGTGTACGGCGTGGGCCGGCGGAACTCATCGGTCGTCGCCGGATCTGCCCGGCCTGGCGGTGGCCCGTATCGTCGGGCGGGTGGCACCGACCTCGACCAGCGACGCGGAACGGCTGGAGCCGTTCCGCGTCGAGTTGACCGGCTTCTGCTACCGGATGCTCGGCTCCGGTTTCGAGGCCGAGGACGCGGTCCAGGAGACGTTGGTCCGCGCCTGGCGTTCGTTCGACCGGTACGACGGGCGGCGCGGCTCGCTGCGCACCTGGCTCTACTCAATCGCGACCAACGTCTGCGTCGACATGCTGCGCAGCGCGCAGCGGCGGGCGTTGACCATGGAACTCGACCCGACAGCGCAGGCCGGTGGCGGCCTCGGCCCGCCCGTACCGGAGCGGGCCTGGGTGCTGCCGGTCCCGGACGACCTGGTCGTGCCAGTCGACGCGTCCCCGGAGAGCGTGGTGCTGCAGCGGGAGTCGCTGCGGCTGGCGTTCGTCGCCGCGCTGCAGCACCTGCCGCCCCGGCAGCGGGCGGTGCTGATCCTGCGCGACGTGCTCTGCTGGCGGGCCGACGAGGTCGCGCAGCTGCTGGACAGCAGCGTCGCGTCGGTGACCAGCGCGCTGCAACGGGCGCGGGCGACGCTGCGCACCGCCGCCCCCGACCCGGGGGAACCGCTGCGACCGTCCGACAGCCGGCAACGCGACCTGCTCACCCGCTACTGCACGGCGTTCGAGCAGCATGATGTCTCGGCCCTCGTCGCCCTGCTGCGCGAGGACGCCACGATGTCCATGCCGCCGTTCCGGTGGTCGCTGCGGGGTCGCGAGCACATCCGGACCGCGTTGCTCGACCCCCGGTCGGGCTGTGCCGGTGCACGGCTGCTGCCGACCGCCGCGAACGGCTCCCCGGCGTTCTGGCAGACCCGGCCTGGCTCGACCGGGCACGCACCGTTCGCCCTGGTCCTGCTCGACGTGCTGGACGGCCAGGTCACTGGTATCACCACGTACCTCGACGCCGATCGACTGTTGACGCTGTTCCGGCAGCGACCGTCGCGGGACACTCACGGTCCGGTGGCGCGGGTCGGTCAAGCCAGACGATGACGACTGACGCGAGACGGAGTACCTGTACCGGGAGCCAACGGTCGTGAGTTCCGCCGACGGATCGCGGAAACGGAAGACAGGTGGGCACGCTCGCCCTGCGGGCCGGAGAGGGTGAGTGCCTCGGCTGGTTGAGCGTCGGCGCTTAGATGCCGGTCGCGGTCGGGGTGGGAGGTCGCACAGATCTCCAGGCCGGGGACGGAGTTGTCCAGCTCGACCCGGACCGGCAGGGCCTGGTAGCGGCACTCCAACCGCGGCGGTACGGACAGGATGCCGGCGATTCCGGCACGTACCGGTTGGCGTTGATTCCGCGTTGCAGCGCCAGGGCCGCCTGCGCGGCGGTCATCCGGGTCGCCCGGTCAGCCTTTGGTGGCACCGGCGGTGAGGCCGCCGATCAGCTGACGTTCGGCGATCGAGTAGAAGGCCAGCGCCGGGACCATCGCCAGCACGACGTACGCCAGTACCTTGGCACTGTCGTCGGCGTACTGGCCCTGGAACTGCTGCACACCCACCGGGATGGTCCACCAGTTCGGGTCGTTGAACACCACCAGCGGGAGCATGAAGTTGTTCCAGCTGGTCACGATGGCGAGCACCGACACGGTGGCGATCGCCGGCCGGGCCATCGGCAGCAGGATCCGCCAGAAGAAGCCGAACGGTGTACAGCCGTCGAGGATCGCCGACTCCTCCAGTTCACCCGGTATCGCCCGGAAGAACGACCGCAGGATGATGATCGTCACTGGCAGGCCGAACGCGGCCTGCGGCAGGATCACCCCGAGCGGATGGTCCAGCAGACCCATGGTGCGCAGCAGGATGAACAGCGGCAGGATGGCGACCGCGAACGGGAACATCAGCCCGATCGTGAAGAACAGGAACAGCAGTTCGCGACCCCGGAACGCGTACCGGGCGAAGACGAACGACGCCAGCGCCGCCACCCCGACCACGATCACCGCAGTGGCCAGCGCGATCAGCGTGCTGTTGAACAACTGCCGCCAGAACGATCCGGAGATGAGAATTTCGAGGTAGTTGTCCGGAATCCACGGCGACGGCAGACCGAACGGGTCGGTGGACAGCTGGCGGTTGTCCTTGAACCCGCCGAGCAGCGCGAAGGCGATCGGGACGACGATGATCAGCCCCACGATGATCGAGACGGCGTGCAGCGACAGGACCCGCGCGGGGCCGGGCGGCCGCGACGTCGGGCTGCCACCCTGGTTTCCCCGTTCCGGCCGGGTCCGCGGGGTCCGAGTCGGGGCGCTCATCGCTGGTCCCCCATGGTGGTCATCGCTCCTTCGAGATCGCGGCGCAGGACGAAGCGTTGGTACAGGACCGCGAAGGTCAGGCTGATCAGGAACATCGCGATGCTGATCGCGCTGGCGTAGCCCACTTCGAAGCGCCGGAACCCGTACTGGAACATGGTCACCGCCATGGTCTCGGACGCGTTCAGCGGGCCGCCGCCAGTGAGCACCCAAACCAGGTCGAACAGCTGGATGCTGCCGATCACGGCCAGGAACATCGAGATCCGGATGGTCGGGGCCAGCAGCGGCAGCGTGACATGCCGGAAGATCTGCCAGCCGCCGGCACCGTCGGTCGCTGCCGCCTCGTGTAGTTCCCGGGGGATGTTCTGTCTGCCGGCGAGCAGCAGGATCATGTGGAAGCCGAAGTACTTCCAGGTCATCACCAGGAACACCGAGTACAGCACGGTCGACGGGTCGGACAGCCATGTCGAGCTCAGGCTCTCCAGCCCGATCAGGCCCAGCACGTGGTTGGCCAGGCCCCGGTTCGGGCTGAAGACCATGGTGAACAGGACCGCGGTGATGACCTCGGACAGCACGTACGGGGCGAAGAACAGTACCCGGTAGACCGCCCGGCCGCGCAGCTTCTGGTTCAGCAGCAGGGCCAGCCCCAACGCCAGCGGCAACTGGACGGTGACCGACAGCACCACCAGCAGGGCTCCGCGTCGCAGGTCTCCGATGAAAACCGGGTCGTCGAGCAGCCGGACGAAGTTGTCCAGTCCGATGAAGTCGGTAGGTACGCCGCCGAACCCGTTCCAGCGATACATGCTGGTGTACGCCGCGACCAGGATCGGGGCGACGACCAGCGCGCCGAACAGCACCAGCGCCGGCAGCAGGAACAGGGCGATGGTGATCCGGTCGCTGATCCGGCGACGTCTCAGGCTGCGGTCCATCGTCGCCGGTCAGCGCTGCGCGACAACGGTGACGGCCTCGGCGACCTGCTCCGGGGTCATCTGCCCGGCGATCAGCTCGGCGACCCGGTCGTTGACCTCCTGGCCGACCGCCGGGGCGTACGCCTGGTCCAGGTAGAGCTGGAAGTTGCTGGCGTTGGCCAGGGTATCGGCGACGGCAGCGAGGTTGGGGTCCTCGATCGCGTCCTCGGCACCGATAGTGACCGGCAGGATCGCGCCGGTTGCGGCGGCCCGGCGCTGCTTGTCCACCTGGCTGATGAACTCCAGGAACCGGATCGCGTCCGGCGAGGCGTCGCGGCCGATGGTGAACCCGCCGCCGCCACCGAACGCGTCGGACGCCGATCCTTGACCGCCGTCGACCGCCGGGAACGGGAAGAAACCGAGGTCGGTTCCGAGCCCGCCCTCCACACCTGATGCTTCTTCCTGGACGACGGGGGCCCACTGGCCCATCAGCTCCATCGCCACGTCGCCATTGCCCATCGCGGCGGCCTGGCCGTCGGGTTCCCCGTACGACGCGCCGAGGAAACCCTGCTGGAACGGTTCGAGGGCGACCAGTTCGGCCAACCGTTCGCCGGCGCCGATAAACGCCGGGGTGGTGAAATCGTCGTCCTCGGCGGCCTGACTCAGCGCCTCGATGCCACCGATGCGCATCGCGAGATAGGCCCAGTAGTAGTGGCCGGGCCACTTCTCGCCGCCGGCCAGCGCGATCGGTGTGATCCCGGCGGACTTGAGCCGGCCGACGACCTCGAGGTACTCGGCCCAGGTCTGCGGCGGCGCGGTGATGCCGGCGTCGGCGAACAGTGCCTTGTTGTACCAGAAGCCGACCATGCCGATGTCGAACGGGACGCCGTGAAGTCGTCCGTCGATCTCGTACGGCAGCGTCGAGGCCGGCTGCAGGATATCCCGCCAGGGGGCGACCGCGTCGGTGATGTCCTGGCACAGCCCGGCCTCGACCTGCTGCCGAAGCACGCCACCGCCCCAGGTGTGGTAGATGTCCGGCGGGTCGCCGGCCTGGGTGACCGTGGTCAGCCTGGCCTTGAACGCCTCGTTCTCCAGCGGGGTGATGGTGATGCCGACGCCTTCGTTCTGCGCCTGGAACTCCTCGGCGAACGCCGCCCAGACGGGCAGCATCGGGTCGGTGTTCTGGATGTGCCACCACTCGATGCCCGCACTGTCGCTTCCGGAGTCGCCGCACCCGCCGAGCGCGACCGCGCCGGCTCCGAGGCCGGCGAGGCTCAGCAGCGTACGGCGGGAAAGGTGGATCGGTGTCGCCATGTGCCGTCCCCTCAGGTAAGCAGCGGGCCTGGTCCCCACCCACCGCTGGATGCCGAGCAATCGACCAGTGTCACCGAAAATTTCACCTGCGTAACGCCAATGAACTGGTGACGTTGCGCACGCTACGACGGCGTTACCGCCCGGTCAAGACCCGATCTCCAAACAGCGACCGTCGCCAACGGACCACAGAAGCCTCTACGGGTGGCATACTTTCCGGAAACCTGCCGAAGCTTCCGAGAGCCGAGCCCGGAGGACCACCGATGCCGACCGACACGACCGACGTGGCCACCTCGGCCCGGGTTATCACCAATCCCGTGCTGCGCGGGTTCTACCCCGACCCGTCGGTGCTGCGCGTCGGCGACAACTACTACCTGGCCACGTCGACCTTCGAGTGGTACCCGGGAGTGACCCTGCACCACTCTCGGGACCTGGTGCACTGGCGCCCGCTCGACGGGATCCTCACCGAACGACGGCTGCTGGACCTGACCGGTGCCGGGGATTCGTGCGGGGTGTGGGCACCCGACCTGACGTACGCACACGGACTGTTCCACCTGGTCTACAGCGACGTTGCCAGCTTCGCCAGTGGCTACTGGGACCCGCAGAACTACCTGATCACCGCCCCGTCGATCGGCGGCCCGTGGTCCGACCCGGTGCCGCTGCACGCCCACGGCTTCGACGCGTCGCTGTTCCACGACGACGATGGCAGCACCTGGCTGCTGGCGATGACCGCCGACTGGCGGCCGGGGCGCGACCGGTTCGGCGGCATCGAGATCCAGCGCTACGACCGCGACGCCCGGCGGCTGGTCGGCGACCCGGTCACCATCTTCACCGGTACGCCGACCGGGCTCACCGAAGGCCCGCACATCTACCGGCACGGCGGGTGGTACTACCTGGTCACCGCGGAGGGCGGCACCAGCTGGGAGCACCAAGTGACGGTCGCCCGGTCCCGCGCCCTGCTCGGGCCGTACGAGGCCGACCCGGCCGGACCGATGCTCACCTCGGCCGGTCGCCCCGAACTGACCCTGCAGAAGGCCGGGCACGGCAGCCTGGTGCAGACCCAGCGCGGCGAGTGGTACCTCGCCCACCTGGTCGGTCGGCCCTACACCCCACTCGGGCGGTGCGTCCTCGGCCGGGAAACCGCGATCCAGCGGATCTACTGGTCCGCCGACGGCTGGCCGCGGGTCGCCGGCCAGATCCCGGCCGAGCAGGTGCCCGCCCCTGACCTGCCGGCGCACCCCTGGCCTGCCGAGCCGTCCACCGACCACTTCGACACCGCGACCCTCGGCCCGCGCTGGTCGACCCTGCGCCGACCGGCCGGGCCGGACTGGACCGACCTGACCAGCCGCCCGTCACACCTGCGGATCGTCGGCGGCCAGTCCCCGGTCGGACGGCAACGTCCCAGCCTGGTCGCCCGCCGGGTGACCGCACCGAACTGCGTCTTTGAGACGCTCGTCGAGTTCCGCGCGGCCACCCCCCGCCAGCTCGCCGGGGTCACCGGCTACTACAACACCGAGAACTGGCACTACGCCTACCTGACCCGCGCCGACGACGGTCGCCAGGTGCTGCAGCTGCTCAGCTGCGACAGCGGCCGCCGACAGTCCCACCCGCAGGTCAGCGTCGACGTCACCGACATCGCGCGGCTCGGGCTGCGGGTGGTGTTCGGCGGCCCGGTGCTGCGGTTCGGCTACCACCGGGGCGACCACTGGCGCGAGCTGCCGGTCGAGCTGGACGCCACCATCCTGTCCGACGAGTACGCCGCCCGGATGACCGACGGCGAGCCGGAGGCATGGGGCTTCACCGGCGCGTTCGTCGGGCTCTGGGTGCAGGACATCGGCAACGACGGCGGGTACGCCGACTTCGACCACGCCACCTACCGGGAGCTGTGAGCGGCGGGCCGGTTTACCGGGCACCACCGTTGACGTACAGCGTCTGCCCGCTGACGTAGGACGCGTCCTCGCTGGCCAGGAAGGCGATCACCGAGGCGATCTCGGCCGGCTGGCCGACTCGGCGCAGCGGCGTCTGCTCCGCGACCTGCCGGCGGTGCTCGTCCGGGTCGACCCCGATCCGGGCGGCCACCGCCGCGGTCATCGACGTCGCCACGAAGCCGGGTGCGACCGCGTTCACGTTGATCCCGTACGGCCCCAGTTCGATCGCCAGGGTGGCGGTGAGCCCCTGCACGCCGGCCTTGGCGGCGGCGTAGTTGACCTGGCCACGGTTGCCCAGCGCCGACCGGCTGCTCAGGTTAACGATCTTGCCGTAGCGGGCCGGCACCATGTGCCGCTGCGCCGCCCGGCAGCAGTGGAACATGCTGGACAAATTGGTGCGCAGCACTGCGTCCCAGTCGTCGGCCGGCATCCGGAACAACAGGTTGTCCCGGGTGATCCCGGCGTTGTTGACCAGGATGTCGAGCCGCCCGTGCGCGTCGACCGTCTGGTCGACCATCGCGTCGACGGCGACCGGGTCGGTCACGTCACAGCCGACCGCGACCGCGCTGCCGCCGGCCGCGACGATCTCGTCGACCACCGGACCGGCCCGCTCGGCGGTCAGGTCGACCACCGCCACCGTGGCGCTCTCGGCGGCCAACCGCCGGGCGGTGGCTGCCCCGATACCCTGCGCGGCTCCGGTGACCAGGGCGACCCGGTCGGCGAATCTGTCCATTGAAGCGGCTCCTTCGGCGCTGGGGTGAACCGGCGGGGGTGTTCGCCGGTGCGGACCCTCGGGTCGGCGCAGACCATTGTGCCCGGTGCCGGGGGTCCGCTCACGGGGTGGGATCCCGGGCGTCGTAGTGGGCGAACGTCGGCTGGTGGCGGGCCAGCGCCGCCAGCACCACCAGGCAGGCCAGGCCACCGGCGACCGCCGCGACCGCCTCACCGGTCAGCTGCGCGGTGGTGCCGAGCACCAGCTGGCCCAGCTGCGGGCCACCGGCGACCACCACGATGAACACCCCCTGCAGCCGGCCGCGCAACGCGTCCGGCGTCGCCGCCTGCAGGATCGTCATCCGGAACACCGAACTGACCGCGTCCGCCGCGCCGGCCAGCAGCAGCACCGCCACCGCCGCCCAGAGCAGCGGATGCGCGCCACCGCCCGGCCCCGGCCCTGGCGCCGCCACGACGATCAACCCGAACACGGTGATCGCCACCGCCCAGCCGGCCACCGACACCAGCACCGCCAGGCCCTGCCGGCGCACCGCATCCAGCGGCCCGGAGAGCAGGCTCGCCGCCATGGTGCCGCCGGCGATGCCGGCGGTGAGCAGCCCCACCGTGGTGGCCCCGCCGCCGAGCGCGGTCGCGCCGATCGCCGGGAACAGCACTCGGGGCATGGCCAGCACCATCGCCGCCAGGTCGACCAGAAACGTCATCCGCACGTTCGGCCGGGTGCCGAGGAACCGCAGGCCTTCCCAGACCGAGGCGAGCCCGGCCCGGCGGACCTCGCCTTCCGGTGGGATCGACGGCAACGCCACCAGGGTGGCCAGGGCCACCGCGACCAACGCCACCTCGATCAGGTAGGTCCCGGGGTAGCCCCACCAGCCGACCAGCACCCCGGCCAGCAGCGGCCCCGCCGTGTATGCCACACCCATGGACAGGTTGGACAAGGCGTTCGCCGCCGGCAGCAAGCCGATCGGCAGCAGCCTCGGCACGATCGCGGTACGGGCCGGATTGTTGATCGCGAACAGTCCGTTCTGCGCCGCGACCAGGCCGTACAGCAGCCCGACGCTGCCGACGTCGAACAGCGCCTGCCCGGAGAAACCCACCCCGACCAGGAGCAGGCCGGTGGAGGTGGCGACCACCACCCGCCGCCGGTCGTGCGCGTCGACCACCGCGCCGCCGTACAGGCCCAACGCCACCAGCGGCACCAGCGCGAAAAGCCCGACCAGGCCGACGTGGAACGTGGTGCCGGTGAGGTCGTAGACCTGCAGACCGACCGCCACCGTGGTCAGGCTGGTGCCGATGCCGGACAGCGAGGCACCGAGCCACATCCGGCGGTACGGCGCGCTGGCCCGCAACGGGCCGAGGTCGATCAGGAGACTGGGCACCCGTGGATCATGCCCCGTGCCGCCGCCCGCAGTGACGTGTGCCGGGTCACCCGCCAGCGACCGACGGGACCACCTGTACCTGGGCACCGGCCGAGACCGGGGTGTCCAGGCCGCCGCTGTGCCGGTGGTCCGCACCGTCGACGTAGATGTTCACGTACCGCCGGATCTGGCCCTGCTCGTCGCGGATCCGGCGGGCGAGTCGCGGCCAACGGCGGGTCACCTCGTCGAGGACCGCCCGCAGCGTGCCGTCCGCGTCGATGGTGAGCCGGGCCTGCCCACCACTGTCCGCCCGCAGCGCGCCCGGCACCAGCAGCACCACCATGTCACACCACCGCGGCCCGGACACAGAGCACGTCCGGCAGGCCGGTGGCGACCGGCTGCCAGGAGTCGCCCTCGTCACGGCTGGCGAACACGTCCCCGCTACGGGTGCCGAAGTAGACCCCGGCGGTCGGCGCGTCGTCGGTGGTCAGCGCGTCGCGCAGCACCGCCGGATAGTACGGATGCTGCGGCAGCCCGACGGTGAGCGGCTGCCAGGTGGCGCCGGCGTCGGCGGACCGGAACACCCGGCACCGGTCGTCGACCGGGAACCGCCGCGAGTCGGCGACCAGCGGAAACGTGTAGATCACCCCGGACCGGTGCGGGTGGGCGGCGATCGGGAAGCCGAAGTCGCTGGGCAGGCCGTCGGCGATCGACGACCAGGTGGCGCCGGCGTCGTCGGAGCGGTAGACGCCGTGGTGGTTCTGCGCGTACAGCCGGTCCGGGTCGACGGCGTCCCGGGCCACCTTGTGCACACACTGGCCGAACTCGGGCCACTCGTCGGGCAGGAAGTACGCGCGGATGCCGGTGTTGCCGGGTGCCCAGCTCGCCCCGGCGTCGGCGGAACGGTAGACGCCGCCGGTGGACATGGCGACCAGCATGGCCGCCGGGTCCCGCGGGTCGGGCAGGACGGTGTGGATCGCCTGGCCGCCGAAGCCGGCCTCCCACTGCGGCCGGTGCGGGTGCTCCCACAACGGCCGGACCAGCTCGAAGCTGGCCCCGCCGTCGGTCGACCGGAACAGCGCCGAGGGTTGGCTGCCGGCGTACACCACGTCGGGTTCGTCGGCCGACGCCGGCGTGAGCTGCCAGACCCGTTCCAGGGTGGCCCCGGTGCCGGCCGGGAAGGCGACCGGCGGCTGCTCCGGCTCGGACCAGGTGTGCCCGAGGTCGTCGCTGGTCGCGACGCTGGGCCCGTAGTGCGAGCTGGCGACCGAGGCGAGCAGCCGGGGCGCCGCCCGGCGTTTGTCGATCGCCACCGCGTACACCGCGGTCATCGGGAAGTGCGGGCCGCTGACCTGCCAGCCGCGCCGGTCGTCGGTGCTGGTCGCGAGGAACAGACCCTTCTCCGTGCCGATCGCGAGCAGCGCCCCGGTATGCGGTGTCCCCATCGATTCCTCCTGGTCACCTCTGGTAACCGGCCGGCGACGTCGCCGGCCGGAACCGGAGTATGCCGAGGCGGACCGACAATTCAGGTCAGGTCAGGTCAGCTGGGGTGGCGAGCCCGGCGTCAGTCGGGATCGGCCGAGCGGGCGAAGCCGTACCGCTCGGCGTGGTCGGGATCGGCCGGGTCGATCTGGCGCAGCCCTTCGTCGGCCAACCGCTTGTTGATTTCGTCGAGGTGGTCGCGGACCAGCCGGGCCTCCTCATCGGTGGTCTTGCCTCGGTGTGGTTTGCCGGCGTGCTCCAGGGTCGCGTAGTCCACCCGCTCGACGGCCTTGCGGCTGGTCTTAGCCGGTTTGACCCGCTCTGCGGTACGCAGCAGCTGGGCCATCGGCGCGTCGGTGGCGAGCGAGTCGAACTCGCTGGCGGTCAGTACCACCCGACGCGGTTCGCCATCGCCCTGTCCGTCGTGGATCTCCACGACGGCGACGTCGAGCGCCGCGTCGTCAATGCTCTCCACCTCGTCCGGCCGGGCCTCCAGCCGCACCGGACCGGCGACCAGGTCGGGATGTTCGAGGACGACGATCCGTACCAGCTCGTCCGCCGAGTCCAGCACGGCACCGCTGAAATCGGAGACGTACACCGTCTTCCTGCCCATGTCGATAGATCTCCCGTCGGTCCGGATGGCTGCCGGCGTCCGCTGGCGGCGGAGCCGGTCACCGAAGCTACCCGACAGGTGTGCGAAGACCGCAACAGCCTGGTCACTGTTGTGTCCGACCGGGCCGGCTAGAATCAGCCGGGTGACCGGACCGGGCCACGGGTAGGATCATCACGAGGTCGAGAGGCGCTGCGACGGGCCGCGAGAAGCCCGCCACGCTCGGCCACGATCACGGCCCCTGATTGGGCGTGACCACCAGACAAGGGCGCCTCCGAGCTACCAGCGGAGGTGTCAGGTGAAGCATTTGTCACGCACCAGCGACAGCGAGCGGGCGCTGCGGGAGTTGCTGAGTCAGCGGATCGCGGTGCTCGACGGTGCCTGGGGCACCATGTTGCAGGGTGCCGGTCTCACCCCGGCCGACTACCGTGGCGACCGGTTCGGCGACCACCCCCGCGACGTCACCGGCGACCCGGACCTGCTCAACCTGACCCGCCCGGACGTGATCCTCGACGTTCACCGGCAGTATCTGGCCGCCGGCGCGGACATCACCACCACCAACACCTTCACCGCGACCAGCATCGCCCAGGCCGACTACGGTCTGGAGGCGTACGTGCCGGAGATGAACCTGCGCGGCGCGCAGCTGGCCCGGCAGGCAGCCGACGAGTTCGGCGGCCGGTTCGTGGCCGGCTCGGTCGGCCCGCTCAACGTCACGCTGTCGCTGTCGCCCCGGGTGGAGGATCCGGCCTACCGCGCCGTCACCTTCGACCGGGTGAAGGCAACGTACGCCGAGCAGCTGGCGGCGCTCGCCGAGGGCGGCGTCGACCTGCTGCTCATCGAGACGATCTTCGACACGTTGAACGCGAAGGCGGCGATCGCGGCGGCCCGCGAGGTGGTGCCGCAGCTGCCGCTGTGGATCTCGGTGACCATCGTCGACCTGTCCGGGCGGACCCTGTCCGGGCAGACCGTCGAGGCGTTCTGGCGCTCCGTCGAGCACGCCCGGCCGCTGGTCGTCGGGGTGAACTGCTCGCTCGGCGCGGAGGAGATGCGCCCGCACGTGGCCGAGTTGGCCCGCATTTCCGACAGCTATGTCGCCTCCCACCCGAACGCCGGTCTGCCGAACGCGTTCGGCGGGTACGACCAGACCCCCGACGAGACCGGCGCGATGCTGGCCGACTTCGCCGACAGCGGAATGGTCAACCTGGTCGGCGGGTGCTGCGGCACCACGCCGGCGCACATCACCCGGATCGCCGAGGCGGTCGCCGGGAAGGCACCGCGGCCGGTGCCGCAGCCGGCGCGGACCAGCCGGTTCAGCGGGCTGGAGCCGTTCGAGATCGGCCCGGACACCGGGTTCGTGATGATCGGTGAGCGGACCAACGTGACCGGGTCGGCGAAGTTCCGCCGGCTGATCGAGGCCGGCGACTTCCAGGCCGCCGTAGACGTGGCGCTGGACCAGGTCCGGGGCGGGGCGAACCTGCTCGACGTCAACATGGACGCCGACCTGCTCGACAGCGAGCAGGCAATGGTGACCTTCCTCAATCTGATCGCGACCGAGCCCGAGGTGGCCCGGATCCCGATCATGATCGACAGCTCGCGGTGGAGCGTGCTGGAGGCCGGCCTCAAGTGCGTACAGGGCAAGGCCGTGGTCAACTCGATCAGCCTGAAGGAGGGCGAGGAGGTCTTCCTCGACCAGGCCCGCAAAATCCGCGAGTACGGGGCCGGGGTGGTGGTGATGGCCTTCGACGAGCTGGGCCAGGCCGACACCACCGAACGCAAGGTCGACATCTGCGCCCGCGCGTACGACCTGCTCACCGGGGAAGCCGGGTTCGACCCCACCGACATCATCTTCGACCCGAACGTGCTGGCCGTCGCCACCGGGATCAGCGAACACAACGGGTACGCCAAGGCGTTCATCGACGCGCTGCCGCTGATCAAGCAGCGCTGCCCGGGTGCCCGCACCAGCGGCGGCATCTCCAACCTGTCGTTCTCGTTCCGGGGCAACGACGTGGTCCGCGAGGCTATGCACTCGGCGTTTCTGCTGCACGCCGTGCGGGCCGGGCTGGACATGGGCATCGTCAACGCCGGGCAGCTCACCGTCTACCAGGACATCCCGGCCGACCTGCTGGAGCTGGTCGAGGACGTACTGTTCGACCGCCGCCCGGACGCCACCGACCGGCTGGTGACCTTCGCCGGCACCGTCTCCGGCTCCGGCACGAAGCGCGCCGTCGACCTGTCCTGGCGGGACGCCCCGGTCGCCGGCCGGCTGTCGCACGCGCTGGTGCACGGCATCGTCGACTTCATCGAGGCCGACACCGAGGAGGCCCGCCAACTGGCGGCCCGGCCGCTCGACGTGATCGAGGGGCCGTTGATGGACGGCATGAAGGTCGTCGGTGACCTGTTCGGCTCGGGCAAGATGTTCCTGCCGCAGGTGGTCAAGAGCGCCCGGGTGATGAAACGGTCGGTGGCCTACCTGGAACCGTTCCTGGAAGCAGAGAAGGAACAGGCCCGGCAGGACGCCGAGAACGCACCGGCCGGGCAGGAGACCACTGCCGAGGGCGGTGGGGAACGCGGGCCGGGCACCGTGGTGCTGGCCACCGTCAAGGGCGACGTGCACGACATCGGCAAGAACATCGTCGGGGTGGTGCTGGGCTGCAACAACTACCGGGTCATCGACCTCGGGGTGATGGTGCCGGCCGCGAAGATCCTGGACACCGCGGTCGCTGAGAACGCCGACGCGGTCGGGCTGTCCGGCCTGATCACCCCGTCGCTGGACGAGATGGTCACCGTCGCCGGGGAGATGCAGCGGCGTGGGCTGAAACTACCGCTGCTGATCGGCGGGGCCACCACCTCCCGGCAGCACACCGCGGTGCGAATCGCACCGGCGTACGACGGGAGCACCGTGCACGTGCTCGACGCGTCCCGGGTGGTCGGGGTGGTCTCCGACCTGCTCAGCGCCGACCGGGTGGAGCAGTTCGACAGGGACAACCGGGCCGAGCAGGACCGGCTGCGCGAGCAGCACACCAACCGACGGCAGCCGCTGCTCACCCTAGCCCAGGCCCGGGCCAACGCGGAGCCGGTGTCCTTCGAGGATCTGCCGGTGCCGGCGTTCACCGGCGTACGGTACGTCGAGCCCGGCCTCGACGAGCTGCGGCCGATGATCGACTGGCAGTTCCTCTTCCTCGCCTGGGAGCTCAAGGGCAAGTACCCGGCGATCCTGGAGCAGCCGGTCGCCCGTGAACTGTTCGACGACGCCAACGCGATGCTCGACCAGATCATCGCCGACGGTTCGTTGCGGGCCCACGGCGTCTACGGCTTCTGGCCGGCCCACTCCGAGGGCGACGACCTGGTCATCGCCGCCGGACAGGCCGACCCGCCGGGCGGCGGCACCGACACCGACCAGCCGGTACGGATCCCGATGCTGCGCCAGCAGACCACCAAACCCGCCGGGCGGCCGAACCGCTGCCTCGCCGACTACGTGGCCCCGGCCGGGGACCACCTCGGTGGCTTCGCGGTGGCCGTGCACGGCGCGGAGGAGCTGGCCGCCGGATACGAGGCCGCTCAGGACGACTACCGGGCGATCATGGTGAAGGCGTTGGCAGACCGGCTGGCCGAGGCGTTCGCCGAGCACCTGCACCTGCGGGCCCGACGGGACTGGTACGAGCCGGACGCCGACCCGGACGTGGCCGACCTGCACGCCGAGCGGTTCCGGGGAATCCGGCCGGCGCTGGGCTACCCGGCCAGCCCGGACCACAGCGAGAAGTCGCAGTTGTTCGACCTGCTGGACGCCGGGCGGGCCGGCATCGAGCTGACCGAGTCCGGAGCGATGACCCCGGCGGCCAGCGTCAGCGGCCTGCTCTTCGCCCACCCGGCGTCGCGGTACTTCACCGTCGGGCGGATCGGCCGGGACCAGGCCGAGGACTACGCGGCCCGGCGTGGGATGCCGCTCGCCGAGGTGGAGCGCTGGCTGCGCCCCAACCTCGGCTACGAGACCGACTGAAACCGCACCGCGCGGGCTGGGGAGGAGTCAGCCCGCGGCAGTGAGGTCCGAGCAGTCCGTCTCGTCCGGCAGCAGCGGGCGCAGGGTCACCGTCCACCGCTTACCCGCCGACGTCCACGGGGTGGCGGTCGTCGCGTCCGTCGCTGCGGATCGCAACTCCTCCAACGCCTCACCGGTGACCGTCACGCAGCCGAGATCGAGCGTCTCGGACAGCGATTCGCCGGGCAGTTCCGGGCCGGGCCAGGCCACCTCCGGCTGGCTGGCGTCGACGGGCTCGTCAACCGCCACCCACGGCTCGGCGACCGCGGCGATCGCGTGCGCGACGTACGGCTCGGAGTCCTCCGGTGCCGCGCCGACACCGCCGGACAGCTCGGTGAGCGAGTCGGCGAAGTCCCGCAGCCTGTCCCGGGCGGCGATCTGCTCGTCGGTCAGCCCGGCGTCACCCGAGGCGTCGTCGGACAACGCGTAGACCTCGAGTTGTTCGACGCCGTTGTCGGTCAGCACCGTGAACCGGGTCGACGTCGCGTCGGCCACCGGCGGCCGGCCCAGGTCCTGCTCGGTGCCGACCCCGGCGGCCAGCGCCTGCTTGACCAGCTCGTCGACCTGCTCCGCGCTGATTGTCTGCACCTGCAGGTTCGGCATGGCCGGACCGGGGTAGACCAGGATAGTGGGGCCCTGGGTGATCACTCGGCCGTCGGCGTACACGCTGACCACCGGTAGCCGGGTCAGCAACGCCGCCGGCATGGTGAAACCGCCGGTGTGGTCCACCCGCAGGACCAGCGTGTCGGCCGGCAGCGACGACCCGCCGGCGGTGCCGCCGGTGGACGAGTCGGTGCCCGGGTTCTGTCCGCACGCGGCGGTGAGCAGCAACAGGGAGGCGGCGGTGGCCGCCGCCCGTACGCCTCGAAGAATCGTCATGTCTGCTGAGACGTCACTTGTTCCCGATCGGTTCCACCCCAACCCGGTTCAATTCCCACCCGCCGGATCCGGGCCGGTGGACGCCGAGGCCGGTACGGCGTAGCCGGCCGTCCCCAGCACCAGGGCCATGGTGACCGCTGCCGTGCCGGCGATCCCCGCCGCGCTGCCCGCGTACGCCACGAACAGCCGCCGACGGCTCAGCGCCTCCAGCGGCAGCCCGGTCACCTGGTCGGTCACCGCCATCGCGGCCCCGGCCGCCGCCAGCAGTCCGACCCCGGCGAGCAGCAGCAGCGCCAGCGACATCGGGTGGTGTCCGCTCGGGCGCAGCTCGTCGTCCGGCGACCGGGCCAGCGTGAGTGCGAGCATCCCGGCCGCCGCCCACCCCCCGACGACCAGCAGCGCCGCCACCGCGTCGCTGGGCCGGTGCCAGCCCGCGGACAGGGTGGCGACCCCGGCGGCCGCCGCGTAGCCGGCACCGGCGAGGGCCCCGATGCCGCGCAGCGCCGCCGGCAGTACCAGGACCAGCGCCACCGCGACCGAGGCGGCTACCGTGGTGTGCCCGCTGGGCAGGCTGTTGGCCGAGTTCGCGTCGACCGGATCGACCCCGAGCGACGGCCGGGCGACGGCGTACTTGACCCACTGGGTGGTCAGGTTGGAGCCGGCGATCACCCCGGTGGCGACCACCGCCAGCAGGACCCGGCCCCGGATCAGCGCGATGAACCCGATCACCCCGGTGGCCAGGGCGAGCGAGGCCACCGAGACCACACCGAGCACGGTGTTCGCCGGCCCGTACGCCTCGTCCTGGCCAATCGAGTTGCCGGTCAGCGCGATGGTGTCCAGCCACTGGCCGCGCCAGGTCCGCACGAAGACCCACCAGACCACGCCGAAGGCCGCGGTCTGGCCGGCGGCCAGCAGAAGGCACCAGACGCCCAGGAACACCGCGCCGCGACTGCGCATGCCGTCACGGTAGCCGCCCGGCCCGGCTCCCGCGCTCGGTCAGAACGTCCCGCGCTCGGTCACAACGCAGGAACCCGGAAGCTCAGCACCTCAGAACCAACCAGCGAACCAGTTCCAGACGCTGACCACCCACTCGGTCTGCCGCAGGTAGGCGAACCCGACGACGATCAGGTACGCCCCGGTCACCATGTGCGAGGCACGGGCACCGTGCCGGACCCGACCCAGCTGGCGTTCCAGCACCACCCGGCCGATCACCCGGCACAGCGCGAACAGACCCGCCCCGACCAGCATCGTCAGCGCGAAGGTCAGCACCGGGCTGGCCAGGTCCCCCCGGGCGGAGATGGCCCAGACCCCCCAACAGACGAAGGCGAACAAGCCACCCAGCACGCTCCACTCGCCGCCACGACGGAGCTGGGCGAGCTGCTGACTCAGCGGTGGCCGGGGCGGCCGGATCCGGCCGTCCGACCAGCCCGGCCCGACCTCCGACGGCCAGCCTGTGCCGGTCGGCTCGTGCGACGCGGTGAACTCGGCGGTCGGCGGCGGCCCGCCCCGGCCGACCTGCGCCACCCCACGCCGGAAAAGGCCGGCGACACCCGGTGTCGTCGGCTGGTCCGCGTCCGGTGTCGTCGGCTGGTCCGCGTCCGCTGCGCCGGGGACCGTACGCTGCGGCGGCACCTCCACGGTCCGCTCGGCCCAGGGTGTATGCCGATCTGCCATCTTTCCTCCCCACGGGTGCGGGCGGACCCCCGTACCATTTAGACGCTCACATCCGAGAGTAGCGAGCCGGCAAATGACTCGCCGACCCCGCCACCGATCGGTTAGACAGAGCAGATGGATGCACCGTTTCCGATCCGGGCCGGCGTGCCGCAGGACTTCGACCCAGTGATGGAGCTGCTGCTGGCGGCCTTCCACCAGAACCCGGACCCGGACCTGCACCACGTCGAGCGGGACGTCTTCGAGTCGGACCGGTCGCTGGTGGTCACCGACGGCGACCGGATGGTCGGGCACGCGGGGGCGTACACCAGGGAGTTGACCGTGCCCGGCGCGATGCTGCCCGCCGCCCACGTCTCCATGGTCGTGGTCGCCCCGACCGACCGTCGGCGCGGGCTGCTGACCCGGCTGATGCACCGCCAGCTGCGCCAACTACGCGACGGCGGCGAATCGGTCGCGGTGCTGTGGGCCAGCGAGGGCCGCATCTACCCGCGGTACGGTTACGGGATGGCCGCACAGCGGCTGGAACTGGATGTCGACCTGCGGGAGACCCGGGTGCTCGACCCGACCGGCCCGGGCGCGGGTGCCGACCTGTCCGCTGGCCCTGGCGTCGGGTCGCTGCGCGTCGGCGACCCCGGGCAGCTGCGGCCCGAGCTGGCGGCGGTGTACGAACGGCTGCGCCCCAATCGTCCCGGCTGGTCCGGCCGGGACGACCGGTGGTGGCGGTACGTGCTGGCCGACGGCCCGGCCCGCCGATCCGGCCAGACCGCGCTGCGGGTGGTGCTGCACGACGGTCCGACCGGCCCGGACGGCTACGCCCTGTGGCGCACGGTGAGCGACTGGGACGCCCGTGGGCCGAAGGGCCGGGTACGGGTGACCGAGGCGGTGGCCGGCAGCGTCGACGGATACCGGGCCCTGTGGCGGTTCCTCACCGGCATCGACCTCAGCCGGACGCTCTCCTTCCGGTTCGCGGCGCTGGACGAGCCGCTGTTCCAACTGGTCGACGAGCCCCGGCAACTCGGTGCAGCGCTCGCCGACAGCCTCTGGGTGCGGCTGGTCGACGTCGCGGCGGCGCTGTCCGCCCGTCGGTACGCCACCGGAGTCGACGTGGTCGTCGACGTCACCGATCCGCTGCTGCCGGAGAACTCCGGCCGCTGGCGGCTGACCGGCGGCCGGGAACAGGCCCGCTGCGTACCCACCGACGAACCGGCGGACCTCGCCTGCGGGGTCGCCGATCTGGCGGCGGTGTACCTGGGCGGCCCGTCGCTGCGGTCGCTGGCCGACGCCGGCCGGGTGCGCGAGCTGCGCCACGGTGCGGTGGCCGAGGCCAACACCGCGTTCGGCTGGGACCGTGCCCCCGCCGGCATCGAGATCTTCTGAGCCGGTCGCGGTACGGTCGGCGGATGGCGGACTTCGAACGGCGCAGGCGACGGCACCGGCACGGCGGCCCGCCGCGACGCCCCGACAGCGGACCGGCCAGCGCCAGCACCGCTGAGGTGCACGACCCGGAGCAGGACGGTACGCCGGAGCCGGGCAGCACTCCGAGCACTCCGGAGCCGGACGGCAGGCCGGTACCAGGGCCGGGGCCGCGCCCGCAGCCACTGGGACCGCGTGCTCCAGAGCCGTCGCAGCGCGTCCCGGAGCCACCGCCGACGCACCGTCAGCGCCGGCAGACGTCGGGCCGTTCCGCCGGCGGCGGGTCCGGCGGCGACGACCGGGAAGCCGACCGTGGCCTGCGCGGACTGGTCGGTTCCGGCACCTCGCAGGTCAGCACCTCGGCGGCGCTGCGGGCGCGGGACGCGTCCCGCCCCAGTGAGGACGACCTCGCCCGGGCCGAGGAGACCCTGACCATCGTCCGCCGGCACTGGGTACCCCGGGAGGAACTGCCCCGCCGGGAGCGGTGAACCGGCCGGTTCCCCGCGAACCACCGGACGCCGGAACGCAGCGCGTGGCGTCCCTGGTCAGGGCAGCGCGGGCAACTCCCGGTCGACCTCGTACGCGGCGACCTGGGCGATCCGGCGGGCGTGCCGGTCGTTGCCGGAGAAACCGGTGGCCAGGAACGCCTCCACCAGCGTGGTCGCCTCGTCGAGGGTGTGCTGACGGGCGCCGATCGCGACGACGTTGGCGTCGTTGTGGGTGCGCGCCAGCTGCGCGGTCTCCAGGTTCCAGGCCAGGGCCGCCCGCACCCCGGGCACCTTGTTGGCGGCGATCTGCTCGCCATTGCCGGAGCCGCCGATCACCACTGCGAGGCTGCCCGGGTCGGCGACCACCCGGGTTCCGGCGTGCAGGCAGAACGCCGGGTAGTCGTCGTCCGGGTCGAACTCGTGCGGCCCGACGTCGGTCACCTCGTACCCCTGCTTGACGAGGTGGTTGACCAGATGCACCTTGAGCTCGTAGCCGGCGTGGTCGGCTGCCAGGTAGACGCGCATACCCGCAGTCTCTCAGCGCCGGCAGGTAGGCCGTACAGCCGGGTCAGCCGGTCCCGCGTAACGGCTCAGCCGATCTCGGCCAGCACCAGGCCGCCGCGCGCCTTCGGGGTGAACCAGGTGCTCTTGCGGGGCAGCTTCTGCCGGGCCAGGTTCACCGCGACGAAATCGTCGACGGTGACCGGGGCGATCAGCACGGCCAGCTCGGCCCGACCGGCGTCGACCTCGCCGGTGAGCCAGCTGGCCGGATAGTCGCCGCCGACGTAGGTGATCCGCTTGTCGCCCGGGTCGAGGCCGAGCACACCGCGCAGCAGCACCCGCTCCACCAGGGCGTGGTCGAGGTTGTCCACCCGGTCACCGCCGCTGGTAGGCAGGGTGACCTGGTAGCCGCCTCCGGCCAGGTAGAGCCGTACCTCGCCGCCGACATCCGGAACCGTCGGCGCGCCGTCGAGCGCGGCCACCGCCGCACCGGCGGCCCGCAGCCCGGCCAGCGTCTCGTCCGGGCTCAGGGTCAGTTCGCTGACCAGCCGGTTGTACGGCTGGATGGCCACCGACGCGGGAGTGGTGACCACGGCCAGGAACCGGGACAGGCCGCCGGTCTGCGCGGCCAGACTGCGGTGGTTGCCGTCGGCGACGACCAGCTCACCGCCACCGGCCAGGGCACAGAGCCGCTGCTGCAGCTCTCCCGGACCGACCGGCCAGATTGCATGGGTACGGCCGGCCTGGTCCAGATCGGTCGCGGCCGGAGCGCCGGCGGCCTCCGCCGCCTCGGCGAGCGCGGCGTGCAGCTCGTCGCCGCGCCCGGTCTGCAGCAGCAGCACCGGGGAGAGTAGATGTCCGACCGCCTCGGCGAGCGCCACCCGCTCCCGGACCTTGGCGATGAACACGTCCTCGTTGCGGATCACCAGGCCCGGTTCGTCGGCGCTGGTGGAGATCTGGTCGGTGTCGACCATAACGAACAGGCCGTACGCAGCCGCGTCGCTGGCCGGCTCGGTGATCCGGTAGAGCACGGCGACCTGCTCGGCCGGCGTGTAGCTACCGTCGGCGCGGGCCTCGGCGAGCCGTCGGGCGGCCGACGGCAGGCAGTCGAGAAACGACCGGCCGAGGCTGTCCGGCGCCCGGTGCGGCATCTCCACTGCCAGCGCGCTACGGGGATTCGCCCCGATGATCGCGGTGATCTCGGCGTCGTCGGCGAACTCGTCGTAGTTCTGCGCACCGGTCTCACCGGTGGTGATCCAGGCGCGGGGAATCGGGTGAACGACCGTCATGGCGCGGACGCTACCGGCGGGGTCCGCTGTGACGACCGATACATCGGCCGTGTCCACCGGATGGACGCCGACCTGGTCGCCGGACCGGCCCGACGGACGCGGGCCCGGGGGCCCGGGGGCCCCGGGGGCCCCGGGGGCCCGGGGGCCCCGGGGGCCCGGGGGCCCCGGGGGCCCGGGGGCCCCGGCAAGCGGAACGGACAGCGGCCCGGTCGCCCGGGCCGCTGTCGACGGCGGTGGTCGCAGTGACCGGCCGGACCGGATCACCCGACCGGGGTCGGGCGCCGGTGCCGGCCGCCGGACCGGGCCGCTGGGACCGTGCCGACCGTCGACGCCGGCAGCCCCGACGGTACGGCGACCGGCACCCGCTCCGCCTCGTGGACCGACGGTTCCCGCCGGTGCCGGCTGCCGTCACTCGGCGCGCCCCAGACCTGGGCTGCGATCGCCTCGCGCAGCACGGGCAGATCCCAGTAGTCGGAGTCGATGTCGACCAGCATGTTGACCTCCGATGCGTCGGTGTGGCCCGGTCTCCTACCGGGCCGGCGGGGTGAACATCCTGGGCAACGACGTGGCCTGGGACGCGTCACGTGCGCCGCGCAGCGACACGCCGGGCGACGTGGAACTCGTCGCCGACACCGACAAATTGGTCAGTCGAACGTGGGATCCACCTCGCGGGACCGCTTCAGCTCGTAGAATCCCGGCGTCCCGGCGACCAGCAGCACACCGTCCCAGAGCCGCCCTGCGGCCTCCCCGCGCGGCACCGGGGTGATCACCGGGCCGAAGAACGCGACCGGGCCGGCACCCTCCGGGCCCGGGGCGTGGATCACCGGCGTACCGACGTCCATCCCGACCGGGGCCATCCCGGCGGCGTGGCTGGCCCGCAGCGGGCCGTCCCAGGCCGGATCGTCGGCGGCGGCGGCCAGCGCCGGGTCCAGCCCGGCCTCGGTCAACGCGGCGGTGTAAAGCTCCGGTGCGGTCGGCTGCTTCTCCAGGTGGATCCGGTTGCCCAGCGCGGTGTAGAGCGCCCGTACCGCAGCGTCGTCGTGGTCCTGCTGGACCGCGACGGCGACCCGGACCGCCCCCCAGGCCCCGTCGAGCAGCTTCCGGTAGCTCTCCGGCAGGTCACGGCCCTCGTTGAGCACGGCCAGGCTCATCACCCGGAACCGCACGTCGACCGGCCGGACCTGTTCGACCTCCAACAACCAACGTGAGGTGATCCAGGCCCACGGGCACAACGGATCGAAGTACATGTCCACGGTCTGACGGTCCGACATCAGACTCTCCTTCTTTTTGTCCGGCGGCTGTCCGCCGCCATTGTCCGGGTCACCTCGCCAGACGGCGCCCCAACCCACCAAGTCCAGGATCTGGGCCGGCCTCGCCAGGCCCCCACGACGTGAAAGACTTGGCCGAACGGGGTCATTCCCAGCTGTCCCCGACGCCGCCGACGTCGACGTCGGCGGTTGAACGATTGGACGGAGGCACACGGTGGCTGGAGTGCGCAATCTGACCCAGGTCGAGGCGGCCGAACGCGCCCGCCTGCTCGACGTGACCGGGTATGACATCCACCTCGACCTGTCCGCCGCCGGCAGCGCAACGGACAACCGGGTGTTCCGCTCGACGACAACGGTCACCTTCCGTTGCACCGAGCCCGGAGCCAGCACGTTCATCGAGGTGGCGGCGGACCAGCTACACTCGGCGACGCTGAACGGCCAGCGACTCGACCCGTCCGGCTGGTCGGCCGAGTCCGGGCTGGCCCTGCCGGGCCTGGCTGCGGAGAACACGCTGGTCGTCGAGGCCGACTTCATCTACTCGGCCAGTGGGCAGGGGCTGCACCGCAGCGTCGACCCGGTCGACGGCGAGACGTACCTGTACAGCCAGTTCGAGACCGCGGACGCGCAGCGGGTGTTCGCCTGCTTCGACCAGCCCGACCTGAAGAGCGTCTACACCTGGCACGCTGTCGTGCCGGCCCACTGGCGGGTCATCTCGAACATGCCGGTGGCCACCGAGGAGCCGGCCGGGCCGGACACCAAGACCGTCCACTTCGCCGAGTCGGCCCGGATGAGCACCTACATCACCGCGCTGTGCGCCGGCCCGTACCACGAGGTGCGACGCAGCCACGACGGCGTCGACCTGGGCTACTTCTGCCGGGCCAGCATGGCCGAGCACCTCGACGTCGACGACCTGCACCTGATCACCGCGCAGGGTTTCGACTTCTTCCAGGCCCAGTTCGGGGTCCGCTACCCGCTGCCCAAGTACGACCAGATCTGGGTGCCGGACTTCAACGCCGGTGCGATGGAGAACTTCGGCGCGGTCACCCACGCCGAGGCGCACTACATCTTCCGTTCCCAGGTGACCGACTTCGAGTACGAGCAGCGGGCCAACACCGTGCTGCACGAGCTGGCCCACATGTGGTTCGGCAACCTGGTGACCATGCGCTGGTGGAACGACCTGTGGTTGAACGAGTCGTTCGCCGAATGGGCCAGCCACTGGTGCAACTCGGAGGCGACCCGGTTCACCGACGCCTGGACCACCTTCCTGTCGGTCCGCAAGAACTGGGGCTACCGGCAGGACCAGCTCTCCTCCACCCATCCGGTCTACTGCGAGATGCCGGACCTGGAGGCGGTCGAGGTCAACTTCGACGGCATCACGTACGCCAAGGGCGCCAGCGTGCTCAAGCAGCTCGTCGCGTACGTCGGTCTGGAGCCCTTCCTCGCCGGTCTGCGCACCTACTTCCAGCGGCACGCCTGGGGCAACGCCACCTTCGACGACCTGCTCTCCGAGCTGGAGGCCGCCTCCGGCCGGGAGCTGCGCAAATTCGCCGCCCAGTGGTTGGAGACCGCCCAGGTCAACACGCTGCGGCCGGAGTTGTCGGTCGGCCCGGACGGCACCTACCAGCAGGTCACGGTGCTTCAGGAGGCACCGGCCGGGCACCCGACGCTGCGTACCCACCGGATCGGGGTCGGCCTCTACGACCTAACCGACGGCCGGCTGGTCCGCCGGCACCGGGTCGAGGTCGACATCAGCGGCGAACGCACCGAGCTGACCGGGCTGGCCGGGCTGCCCGCCGCCGACGTGCTGCTGCTCAACGACGACGACCTGAGCTACACCAAGCTGCGGCTCGACCCGGGGTCGATGGCCAACGTGGTGCAGCACATCAGCGCGTTCGAGTCGTCGCTGGCGCGGGCACTGTGCTGGGCGGCGGCCTGGGACATGGTCCGGGACGGGGAACTCGCCGCGCGCGACTACGTCGCCCTGGTGCTCACCGGGCTGCCCAACGAGACCGACATCAACCTGGTGACCGCGACCCTGCGGCAGGCCACCAACACCCTGACGTTCTACGCCGAGCCGGGCTGGGCGGCGCAGGGCTGGGCCGACCTGGCCCGTACCGCCCGGACGGCGCTGCAGGCGGCGGAGCCGGGCAGCGGTTTCCAGCTGGCCTGGGCGCGCAGCTACGCCACGGCGGCCCGCTCCGACGGCGACCTGGCGGTGCTGCGTGGCTGGCTCGACGGGGCAGATGTGGTGCCGGGGCTGACCATCGACACCGAGCTGCGCTGGACGGTGCTGCAGTCGTTGGCCGCCAACGGTGCCGCCACCGGCGAGCAGATCGACGCGGAGCTGGCCCGGGACCGGACCGCCAGCGGTGAGCGGGAGGCAGCGCTGGCCCGCGCCCTGCTGCCGGACCCGGCCAACAAGGCCGCCATCTGGGCCAAGCTGACCGGGCCGGACAGCCTGCCGAACTGGCAGCACCGGGCGTTGCTGCAGGGTTTCCAGCACTCGACGCAGGTGGAGCTGACCGAGCCGTACCGGACGGCGTACTTCGACGTGGTGGGCCGGATCTGGGCCACCCGGGACAGCGAGCCGGCGCAGGAGTTCGTCACGCTGGCCTACCCGGCGTACCTGGTCTCCGAGGAGACCGTCGCGGCGACGGACGAGTGGCTGGCCAGTGAGGGGCATCCGGCTCCGCTGCGCCGGCTGGTCGCCGAGGGCCGCGACGGGGTGGTCCGGGCGTTGACCGCACGGGCCACCGACACGGCCGCCGCCCGCTGAGCGACTCCCGTCCCGGGCATCATCGAGGTGAGGCTGAGACACCTTACGACGCAGATTTGAGGTGTCTCAGCCTCACCTCGATGCAGGACCTCGGGTCACCTGGTCAGCCGACGCGCAGTGCGGCGGCCAGGGGTGGTTGGTCGGGTGGTGCGCCGCCCCGGCGCATCGCCCACAGCGGCGGTCCGCCGGCCGGCAGGTGCGCCACCCGGACGATCCGGTAGCCGTTGCGCAGGTGGAACGCCTGGGAGCGTGGGCTGCTCGCCTCGACCACCGCCGGCATGCCGATCCGGTCCAACCGGGTGTGGTGCGCGGCCAGCAGCGCCGACCCGATCCCCTGCCGTCTCAGCCAGGGTGCCGCCGCCAGGAACGCCAGGTGGTGGTGTCGGCCGGTCGCTTCCACGCGGCCGGCGGTGAAGGTGTAGTGCGCGTACGGGCCGTGCCGGTCGCCGCAGGCGCGCAACCGCCGCCGCTGATGCTCCGCACCGAGCAGCCGGTCGAACGGGTGCGGGTACCAGATCGCTACCCCGTCGCAGTGCCCGACCACGTCGACGATCCCGTGCCGGACGGCGAACTCCAGCTCGGCGGTGAAGAACCGGTGCATCGTCAGATAGCGCAGCGCATGGTCGCCGATCAGCCAGGACACCACCGGGTCCAGCACACACGACTGCGCCAACAACTCCGCCAACGGCTCCACGTCGGCGGCCGTCGCCGGCCGTACGGTCAGCATGGCCGCCACGTCCACACCAGGAACCGGTCGAACAACTCGGCCGCGGTGACGTCGGGCAGGTCGAACGCCGCCTCGGTCATCCGCTCAACCATGTACGTCGCCAACGCGACCGGCCCGAACACCCCCGCCAACTCGACCCGCGCCACCAGACACGGCCACAACTCGCCGCAACCGGCACACGACCACGACGGCCGCACCGCCACATGACCACCACCGCCACCGCTGTCGGCCACCGGCTCCGCACCGGTCACATCGCGGTACGCCGCACCCGCGCCCCGGCCGACCCCAGGTCGCCCGTCATGCCGGACCACCAGCACCCCACCACCAGCGGCGGCCAACTCCCGCAACTCTGCCCTCACCGCGACCACCGGCCACGGTTCACCCGAGCCGCATCCACCGCCGCCCGCCCCACAGCACCAGCCCGACCAGCACCCGCCGAACCAGGCACGCCGGACGGGCCCGTCGGGCTGAACCGCATCGAATGCCGAGGCGCACACTCCGGACACCGCAACGTCGCCCCACACACCGGACACCACCGCTGCTTCACCCGGAACGTGAAGAAGCCGACGCACAACCCGCCCAGCGCCGCCAACACGACTCCTACCAAGGTCAACACTCTTGATCCTCCCCACCACGCCGGTGCGGCCGTGGCCAATCGGCGTGCTCCTGATCGTCTGAGTTGTCCTGTCGCGGATCGCGACGACACGCAGCTTGGCGATCACAGATAGTCAGCGCCACTCCCAGCGGCATAGGAATCAAGATCTATACCTTCAGGCATGCGCCTCCGACACGGAAGCGGCATAGTAGAGGAGGTCCGGTTCGCTTTCCTAGCGGACGGACGCGCAGCACCGCAGGAGGGACAGATGCAAGAGCAGGAACCAACGCCGAGCTGCGCAGGCATGAGCAAATGATCAAGCTGCCACCCGAGATCCTGGAGCGAGTAGATGTCCGCCAGGCGTTGAAGGCCGGCGACTGGGCTACCGTCCTTCAGGTCGTCACGACCCAAACTCGGGTGTCGCAGACGGAGATCGCGCAAGCCGTTGGCATATCGCAGCCACACGTTTCCCGCCTGCTCACCGGACGGAGCCGAGATCCGGGGCTTCGCACCGTGCGGGCACTTTGCGACGGCCTGGGGATACCTCGATCTCTGGCCGGCTCGCTGGATGAACAGGAGAGTGACACGAACCGCCGCCAATTCGTCGCCGCAGCCGCAGCAGCCACGCGGGTTGCCCTGGTCGGCACAGCTGCTGGAGGCGTTCCCCTCGAATCACGCGACGACGAGCAACTACTGACCATCCCCTCGACCACCTACCGCAGGCTGGAGCAGCGCATGCCTGCGCGTAGCCTGCTTCCGCCGGTGAGCGCACACCTCGCGCTCATCCGCCAACTCGCATCGCGGAACGAACGCTCACCTGTGCACACCCGCCAGCTCTACTCGGTGCTCAGCGAAACCGCCGGGCTGACCGCCTGGCTGTACGTGGATGTCGACGACCGAGCCAACGCCCGCCGACACTACCAACTCGCGGTCCACGCGGCAGATCGGTCTGGACACCCGCTGCTACTCGCATACATGCGGGCTAGCCTGGGCCAGTTCGCAGCGAACTGCGGCGACGCACGCGAAGCCGTCCAGATCGTCGCATCCGCTCGCCGCGCCCTTCCCCGCTCAGCGCCCGCCATCTCCACAGTCTGGATGGACGCGATCGAATCACTCGCGCTCGCTGAGGCTGGCGACAAAAAGTCGCTGCACCTCTTGAACCACGCCGAGGATCGCCTAGCGAAGGCCCGGAACGATGAACCTGTCTGGCCTTGGATCTTCCGCTTCGATCACCAAAAACTGGCGTCGTTTCGAGCGCAAGTCGCAAGCAAGCTGGATCAACCAAGCCTGGCCAGCCGGGCGCTCTCTATAGCAGCCAGCGGTCCAGCCCAGAGTCCGAAGACCAAAGCCCTATCAGACGTCCTACGAGCCCAGATCCTGGCGAAGTCTGGACGCCTCGACGAGGCATGCAACATCGCCTGTGAGGCTTTCGACGCAGGCAAGAAGTACGAGTCAGAGAAGATCCTCCAATCAGTCTCGCGGTTCCGCGAATCCCTCGGAGGACGGGCCGGAAAACTGACGCTCGATCTGGACGAACGACTCTACGGAAGATACCAGGAGGATCGCTAAGTTGCGGATTGCCATCACCGGACATCGCGGACTGAACGACGAAGTCACAGCCAAGGTCACCGAAACCTTGAACATGAGGCTGTCCGAAGTCAAGGAGGAAATCGTCGGCCTAACCTGCCTCGCCGACGGAGCCGATCAACTCTTTGCCGAGGCGGTGCTCCGGCACGGCGGTCAGCTTGAAGTCGTCGTCCCCGCCCAGGAGTACCGCGACGGACTACCCGAGCACGCCCATGCTGCGTACGACAAGTTGATCAGCCAGGCCGTAGCTGTCCACCGCTGCGACTACCACATCTCCGACTCGACTGCCCACATGGCCGCAAGCGAGTTGATGGTCGACCAATCGGATCAGCTCTTCGCCGTTTGGGACGGCATGCCCGCCCGAAGCTACGGCGGAACCGCCGACGTCGTCGCCTACGCCGAAAACAACGGCGTCCCAGTGACAGTCATCTGGCCACCCGGTACCCATCGTGACTGAGTCTCGCTGGCAGCGGGCGTGTGGCCAGGAAACGGCGGTGGGTATCGGCGTGGCCTCGGTTCGCCAGCGAGCTGCAGTGATCACCGGAACCAACCCAACGACATCCCCGGCAGGGCCAACACCGCCTCGCCTGCGGAAAAGCCGGCCATACCCCTGTAAGGCGGCCAGCACCTTCGCCTGGCTGGCCATACTTCTTTCGACGACCGAGCCGCTGGCCAACTCTTCTACAAACGCAGCCTACTCCCCTGGTAACGGATTGAACGGCGGGGTCAATCGGTCGCAGAGCCGAGGGATCGACTCGCCGTCACACAACTGGTAGATTTGGATTGAATCTACACTATTCAGCGAACCAATAGCGAACCAGGGCGGGATCAAGTGATCATGGCGACACTGCGTTCTTGACCAGATCGTTGAAAACTTCGATC